>JBQCEF010000116.1:0-2115 GCA_051960495.1 Nocardioides sp.
AGGGCGAGGTCGCGGGCGTCCGGGTCTACGACAGCTACGCCCACCACCCCAACGAGATCGCCGGCGACCTGCAGGCGGCACGCGCCCTGGCCGGCGAGGGCCGGGTCGTCGTCGCGTTCCAGCCGCACCTCGTCTCGCGCACGAAGATCTTCGGCCCCGCGATGGGGGAGGCGCTCGGCGCCGCCGACGAGGTCGTGGTGATGGACGTCTACGTCGCGCGCGAGGACCCCGAGCCCGGGGTGAACGGGCGCATGGTCGCCTCGCACGTGCCGCTGCCGCCGGAGCGGGTGCACTTCGAGCCGTCGTGGTCGGCCACCCCGGCCCTGCTGGTCGCGCGGGCCCGGCCGGGTGACCTGGTGCTCACCCTCGGCGCCGGCGACGTGACGCTGGTGGGCCCGGAGGTGCTCGAGCTGCTCACGGATCGGGCCGGGGATCGGGGGAGTGACGATGCGGACGCGCGCTGAGAGCCGGCCGCGCCACGACGCGCCCGACGAGCAGACGATCCGGCTCGCCCGGCGCCGTTTCGCCCGCCGGCAGTGGGCCCGGCGCTGGCTGGCCTGGCGGGTCGTGCTGGCGGCCCTGCTCGCGCTCGCGGCCGTGGTCGGCCTGGTGTGGCTGGTGTTCTTCTCCTCGGTGCTCGCCGTGCGCGGCGTCCAGGTCGAGGGCACCGGCGTGCTCGACCCCCGGGCGGTACGTCGTGCCGCGGCGGTGCCCACGGGGTCGCCGCTGGCCGGGGTCGACCTCGACGCGGTCGCGGCCCGGGTCGAGGAGCTCGCTCCGGTCGCCGACGTGGACGTCTCGCGGGCCTGGCCGCACCGGATCCGCATCGACGTCACCGAGCGGGTCGCCGTCGCGGTGGTCGACCAGCACGGGCAGCTGCGCGGCGTCGACGAGGACGGCGTGATGTTCCGCGGCTACCCGTCGCGCCCGGGGGGGCTCCCGGTGCTGCGGATCGCGGCGAGCACCCAGGCCGACGCGCTGGCCGAGGCCGCCCGGGTCGTCGAGGTGCTGCCGGCCGAGATCGCCTCGAAGGTGGAGTACGTCGCGGTGAACACCGTCGACACCATCTCGCTGCGGCTGCGCTCGGGGCAGACCGTGCGCTGGGGGAGTGCGGACGACTCCGCCCGCAAGGCCGAGGTGCTCGACGTACTGCTGGACCAGAAGGCGTCGCTCTACGACGTCAGCGTCCCCGGCCAGCCCGTCATCCGCCGCTGACTGAACACCAGGGTATGTAGGAAATCTGTTACTTCCCGCGGAATGCATCCTGGGGGGAAGTGACAGTTTCCCGGCATCCCCTGGTAATCAGGGCGCCGTACGACGAGCGCGCGGGGGAGCGAGAGGCTCGCAGACGAATCGCAGGAAATCGACGACACGGCGGCGTGTCTGCGGCGCGTCCGGCGGCTCGGCGCCTAAGTTCTTCCACAAGCACGAGGTTGACATAACTATAACCCTCTACTTCAGGGTTAGAGTTCACCGCCGGCCTCGGGCGCTTCCCCACCGACATACACCCCCGTTGTCCGGGCCCGGACCGCCGCCGACGAGGCGGCCCCGGCCGGACAGCCAGAGCAGCGAGAGGCACCTGCCGTGGCAGCACCGCAGAACTACCTGGCCGTGATCAAGGTCGTAGGTATCGGTGGAGGTGGAGTCAACGCCGTCAACCGGATGATCGAGGTCGGCCTCAAGGGCGTCGAGTTCATCGCGATCAACACCGACGCCCAGGCCCTCCTGATGAGCGACGCCGACGTCAAGCTCGACATCGGCCGCGAACTCACCCGCGGGCTCGGCGCCGGCGCCAACCCCGAGGTGGGTGGCAAGGCCGCCGAAGACCACGCGGAGGAGATCGAGGAGGTGCTCAAGGGCGCCGACATGGTCTTCGTGACCGCCGGCGAGGGCGGCGGCACCGGCACGGGCGGCGCCCCGGTCGTGGCCCGGATCGCGCGCTCGCTCGGCGCGCTGACGATCGGCGTCGTGACGCGGCCGTTCGCCTTCGAGGGCCGCCGGCGTGCCAACTCCGCCGAGGAGGGCATCTCGCGGCTGCGCGAGGAGGTCGACACCCTCATCGTGATCCCGAACGACCGGTTGCTCTCGATCAGCGACCGCAACGTCTCGGTGCTC
>JBQCEF010000117.1:0-2725 GCA_051960495.1 Nocardioides sp.
CTGCGCGTTCACGATCTCGGAGGTGGACAGCGAGCCGGCGTACAGGAAGACCGCCACGAGCGAGAGGCCCATCGCGACCTCGTAGGAGATCATCTGCGCCGAGCTGCGCAGCCCGCCGAGCAGGGAGTACGTCGAGCCCGACGACCAGCCACCGAGCACGATGCCGTAGATCCCGATCGAGCTGATCGCCAGGATGAACAGCACGCCGACGGGCATGTCGGTCAGCTGCAGGGGCGTGGTCCGGTCGGTGAACGGCACGTGCACCTCGGGACCGAACGGGATCACCGCGAAGGCCAGGAACGCCGGGATCACCGACAGCACCGGCGCGAGCAGGAAGACCACCTTGTCGGCGGCCTTGGGGATCACGTCCTCCTTCAGCGCCAGCTTCACGCCGTCGGCGAGCGACTGCAGCAGGCCGAACGGGCCGTTGACGTTGGGGCCGATCCGGTGCTGCATGCGGGCGACGACCCGGCGCTCGAACCAGATGTTGAACAGCGTCAGCAGGACCAGCACCAAGAAGATCAGCACGGCCTTGATGATGACCAGCCACCACGGGTCCTGGCCGAACGCCGACAGGTCGTCGGCGGCCCGGACCATCGAGCCTGTCGAGATCATTCCGCTCCTCCGACTCGTACGGCGGACCCGGCGGCGCCGAGGTCGCGGTTGAGGTTGACCCCGCCGGTGTTGGCCGGGGCCCACACCACGTTGTCAGGCAGGTCGGCGATCCCGACGGGCAGGGTGACCGACCCGCGATCCCCCGTCAGCGTCACGGTGCCGTCCACCGCCAGGCCGAGGGACTGCAGGGTCGCCGGGGAGAACAGCGCCACGGCGGCGCGGCCGGTCGCCTTGAGGTAGTCGTCGCCGTCGAGCATCGAGCCGTCGTCGACCATCTGCTTCCACGTCGCGAGGGTCAGCGTGCCGTCGGGACGCCCGGCCTTGCCGGCCGCGACGGTCGGAGCGGCGACCCGCTCGCCGTCCCAGGGGCCGATCTCGGCGAGCTCGGCCCGCGCCTGCTCCACGGTGCGGAAGCCCAGGTCGTGACCCAGCTCCTCCGCGATCCCGGCGAGCACCCGCAGGTCGGGCAGCGCGTTGGAGTTGTGCAGCACCTTCTCGAACGGCCGCGGACGGCCCTCCCAGGTCACGAACGTGCCGGCCTTCTCGACGGCCGGAGCCACCGGGAAGACGACGTCCGCCGCCCGGGTCACCGCGGTCTCGCGCAGCTCGAGGGCGACCACGAAGCCGGCCGCCTCGACCGCAGCTCGCGTCGCGGCGGGGTCGGCGGTGTCGTCGGGGTCGACGCCCGCGACGACCAGGCCGCCCAGCTCGCCGGCCGCGAGCGCGGCGACGATGCCGTCGGCGTCGCGGCCCGGCTCGTGCGGGATCGTGGTGGCCCAGACGGTGCCCAGGTCGACCCGTGCACCGGCGTCGGCCACGGGGCGGCCACCCGGCAGGACGGTCGGGAGGCAGCCGGCGTCGACGGCGCCGCGGTCGCCGGCCCGGCGGGGTACCCACGCGAGCCGCGCGCCCGTCGTACCGGCCAGCGCGGCCGCGGCGGACAGCGCACCGGGGACGGACGCCAGGCGCTCGCCCACCAGGATGACGCCGCCGGCGTCGAGGGCGACCTCGCCGTCGTGCGCGAGCGCCTCGATCGCGGCCGCCTCGTCACCCGGGGCGGTGCGGATCAGGGTGCCCTGCATCTTCTGCAGGCCGCGCGAGGCGTAGGGCGCGACGCTGAAGACCTTGGTGCCGCCGTTGCGGGCGGCCTTGCGCAGCCGCAGGAACATCGTGCCGGCCTCGTCCTCGGGCTCGAGGCCGAGCAGCACGACCTTGGACACCCGCTCGAGGTCGGCGAAGGTGACGCCGAGCCCGCTGCCCGCGACGTGCGCGGCCAGGAAATCGGCCTACTCGGCGGAGTGCGCGCGGGACCGGAAGTCGATGTCGTTGGTGCCGAGCGCCACCCGCGCGAACTTGGAGTAGGCGTAGGCGTCCTCGGCGGTCAGCCGGCCACCGGTCAGCACGCCGACGCCGCCCGGTGCCTGCAGGCCGCGGGCGGCGACCGCGAAGGCCTCCGGCCACGAGGCGGCGCGGTGCTCACCGGTCTCCTCGTCACGGACCAGCGGGTGGGTCAGCCGGTCGGGCTGGCGCGCGTAGGCGAACGCGAAGCGGTCCTTGTCGGTGATCCACTCCTCGTTGACCTCCGGGTCGTCACCGGAGAGGCGGCGCATCACCTTGCCGCGCCGGTGGTCGACGCGGATCGCCGAGCCGCACGCGTCGTGCTCGGCCACCGACGGGGTCGAGACCAGGTCGAACGGCCGGGCGCGGAAGCGGTACGACGCCGACGTGAGCGCGCCGACCGGGCAGATCTGGATCGTGTTGCCGGAGAAGTAGCTCTCGAACGGCTCCTTCTCGTAGATCCCGACCTGCTGCAGGGCGCCGCGCTCGATCAGCGCGATGAACGGGTCGCCGGCGATCTGCTCGGAGAACCGGGTGCAGCGCGCGCAGAGCACGCACCGCTCGCGGTCGAGCAGCACCTGGGCGGAGATGTTGATCGGCTTGGGGAAGGTCCGCTTCGTCTCGACGAAGCGGGTCTCGCCGCGGCCGTTGCTCATCGCCTGGTTCTGCAGCGGGCACTCGCCGCCCTTGTCGCAGACCGGGCAGTCCAGCGGGTGGTTGATGAGCAGCTGCTCCATCACGCCCTGCTGCGCCTTGTCGGCGATCGGCGAGG
>JBQCEF010000118.1:0-3308 GCA_051960495.1 Nocardioides sp.
CGCCCGTCGTACACGCGGACCTGGAGCGCGGCGTCGACCGGTGCCTGCGCCACGGACGTGACGACGTGGCCGTCGGCGTCCTGCACGACCGCGTAGCCGCGCTTGAGGGTGGCGAGCGGGGAGAGCCCGCGGACCCGTGCGAGCTGGTGGCCGAGGTCGTTGTGGGCGTGGTCGATGCGGTGCGACAGGGTGCGGCGGGCCCGGTCGCGCAGCTCGCGCACCTCGCGGTCGCGGTCGAGGAGCACGCCGGTGGGGTCGTCCAGGCAGGGGCGGGCGCGCAGGGTGTCGAGGCGCTGCTGCTCGCGGCCGAGCCAGCCGGTCATCGCCGCGCGAAGCCGGTCGCGGGCGTGCGCCACCCGGTCGAGCTCCTCGGCGACGTCGGGCACCACGGTCTTCGCCGCGTCGGTCGGGGTGGCGGCGCGCCGGTCCGCGACGAGGTCGAGCAGCGGGCTGTCGGGCTCGTGGCCGATCGCGGAGACGACCGGTGTCGTCATCGCGAACACCGCACGGAGCAGGCCCTCGTCGGAGAACGGCAGCAGGTCCTCGACCGATCCGCCGCCGCGCGCGATCACGACCACGTCGACGTCCTCGTCGCGGTCGAGGCGGCTGAGCGCGGCCATGATCTCGCCGGCGGCGTTGGGCCCCTGGACGGCGGTGTGCACGACCCGGAACTCGACGGCCGGCCAGCGCCGGCGGGCCACCTCGAGGACGTCGCGCTCCGCCGCGGAGCCGGCGCCGGTGACCAGGCCGATGCAGCGGGGGAGGACCGGCAGCGGCCGCTTGCGCTCCCGGGCGAAGAGACCTTCGGCCGCGAGCAGCTGGCGCCGCCGCTCGATCCGCGCGAGCAGCTCGCCGAGCCCGACCATGCGGATGTCGCCGGCGCGCAGCGACAGCGTGCCGCGGTTGGCGTAGTACGAGGGTCTCGCGTGCACCACGATGCTGGCGCCCTCGACGACCGGAGGGTTGAGGGAGTCGAACAGCTGCCGCGAGCACGTCACCGAGACCGAGACATCGGCCACCGCGTCGCGCAGGGTGAGGAAGACGGTGTTCATCCCCTGGCGCCTGCTGAGCTGGGCGACCTGGCCCTCGACCCACACCGCGCCCAGCCGGTCGACCCACCCGGAGATCAGGTTGGCGATCTGCCGGACGGGCGCCGGCTTCTCGGGGGAGGTCTCCAGTGCCACGCAGGCACCCTAGGCGACACCACCTACGATTGCCCCTATGAGCACGTCAGACCTGGGGATGCCGCCCGTCCTGGACCCGGCCGCCGCCGACGGCAGGTCGGTGCTGCTCGCAGCGCCCCGGGGCTACTGCGCGGGCGTCGACCGGGCCGTGATCACCGTCGAGAAGGCGCTGGACCTCTACGGCGCGCCGGTCTACGTCCGCAAGCAGATCGTGCACAACAAGCACGTCGTGGCGAACCTCGAGTCGCGCGGCGCGGTGTTCGTCGAGGAGCTCGCCGAGGTGCCCGAGGGCGCCACGGTGGTGTTCTCCGCGCACGGCGTCTCGCCGGAGGTGCACCGCCAGGCCGAGGAGCGCGGCCTCAAGACGATCGACGCCACCTGCCCGCTGGTGACCAAGGTGCACCACGAGGCGCGCCGGTTCGCGAACGACGACTACGACATCCTGCTCATCGGGCACGAGGGGCACGAGGAGGTCGAGGGCACCGCAGGTGAGGCCCCCGAGCACATCAAGCTCGTGCAGTCGCCCGAGGACGTCGCCACCCTCGAGGTCCGCGACCCGTCGAAGGTGGCCTGGCTGTCGCAGACGACGCTCTCGGTCGACGAGACCATGACGATCGTGCACGCGATCCGCGAGCGGTTCCCCGAGCTGCTCGACCCGCCCTCGGACGACATCTGCTACGCCACCCAGAACCGGCAGATGGCGATCAAGGAGATCTCCCGCGAGGCCGACCTGGTGATCGTGGTCGGCTCGGGCAACTCCTCGAACTCCGTGCGGCTGGTCGAGGTCGCGCTCGAGGCCGGGGCGAAGGCGGCGTACCGCGTCGACGACGCCTCGGAGATCTCGGAGGCCTGGCTCGAGGGCGTGGAGACGGTCAGCGTGACCTCGGGGGCGTCGGTCCCCGAGGATCTGGTCGAGGGCGTGCTGAGCTGGCTGGCCGAGCGCGGGTACCCCGACGCGAAGGCCGTGCACACCGCCGAGGAGTCGCTGATATTCGCGCTGCCCCCGGAGCTGCGCCGCGACATGCGGGCCGCGGAGCGCGCCGGCGCCTGAGGCCGGCCGTCGGGACTGGGCCCGGGCGCGATTCTCGTGCGTCGGGCCCGCTGGCGTGAGCGTCTATCCGCCCGGTGCGCGATTTTCGCGCGCGGCGTGGGGCGTGAGGAGGCGCCGGGTCAGCGGGTCGGGGCGACGGTACGACGGCGCGGCGGGCGAGGTGACCGGGACGGGCCGGGGCGGCCGCGACCGGCGGACCGGATGCTGCCGGCGTTGCGGGCCGCGACCTGGCGCAGCGCGAGGACCACCAGGGCCAGCCCGTAGCCGAGCACGAGCGAGCCCGCGTGGTGCGCCAGGCCGGACACGGTGGCCTGGACGATCCCGTCACCCTTGTCGGCGATGGTGCTGCGGGCCACGATCGCGAGGACGAGCATGGTGCCCGCCATCAGCAGCGGCGGCAGCACGCCCACGACGAAGAAGTCCCGCGGGCGTACGGCGAGCGCCGCGCCGACGCAGCTCAGCACGAACACCGCGTCGTAGGCCAGCGTCAGCCCGTCGGCGAGGAGCAGGTGGCCGACCACGACCACCAGGGCCACGACCGCCGCGGCATGCGCGACCAGGCGACCGGGGTGTCGCCCTTCCTCCCAGAGGGTCTTCCTCGGGGGCGTGCGCAGGCTGCTCACCCGATCAACGTAGGACCGGACCCCGCGTCCCGGGCGGCGACGCGCCGCAACGGCTCCGCCCCCTCCGGGCCGACCGCCGCTCCGCCGCCGGGCCGACCCGCCGGGCCGACCCATCGAGCCGCCGGGGCGGTTCAGCGGTAGTAGTCGAGCCCGAGCTTGATGCTGAGCCCGATCCCGGCGATGCCGATGAGGATGCGCAGGAGCCGGGCCGGGGTGTGGCGTACGACGACCGGGCCGACGCGCCCGCCCAGCAGGCAGCCCACCCCGAGCGGCACGGCGGCCGACCACACCACCGGCCCGAGGACCTCGAAGGACAGTGCGGCGACACCGTTGGCGACCGCGAGGACCACGTTCTTGAGCGCGTTGCTGCGGGCCAGGCTCGCCTCCGACGCGGCGAGCAGGAGGGCCAGCAGCAGCACCCCGGCCGCGGCCCCGAAGTAGCCGCCGTAG
>JBQCEF010000119.1:0-9316 GCA_051960495.1 Nocardioides sp.
CGTCGCCGGGTGGCAGGAACAGGTTGAAGTAGTGGTCGTAGGTGCCGGCCGACTGGCTGTAGAACGTCGTGACGACGACCCGGCTGGCGACGTAGGACGACAGCAGGCCCACGACGTAGAGCGGGATGATCGCGATCAGCCCGCCGATGATCCGGGTGGTCACCAGGAACGGCAGCGACGGGATCGCCATCACCTCGAGGGCGTCGACCTCCTCGGAGATCCGCATGGCGCCCAGCTGCGCGGTGAAGCCGCACCCGACGGTGGCCGCCAGCGCGATGCCGGCGACGAGCGGGGAGATCTCGCGGGTGTTGAAGTAGGCGGAGACGAACCCGGAGAACGCGGCCGTGCCGATCTGGTTCAGCGCGGCGTAGCCCTGCAGCCCGACCTCGGTGCCGGTGAAGAACGCCATCGCGGTGATGACCCCGACGGTGCCGCCGATGACGGCAAGCGCACCGGATCCGAGCGTCACCTCGGCCAGCAGGCGGAGGATCTCCTTCTTGTAGCGGCGCAGCGTGCGTGGCGTCCACGCGATGGCCCGCAGGTAGAACGACAGCGCCTCGCCCAGGTTGTCCAGCGAGCGCAGCGGCTTCTGGTAGATCGCTTTGACGTCAGCCATGAGCCCGACCTCACCCTGTCTTCGGCGGGACGAGCTGGAAGTAGATCGCGCTCATCACGAAGTTGACGACGAACAGGAGCATGAACGTGATGACGACCGACTCGTTCACGGCATCGCCCACGCCCTTGGGACCGCCGGCGGCGTTCATGCCCTTGTAGGAGGCGACGATCGCGGCGATCAGACCGAACACCAGCGCCTTGGCCATGCCTTGCCACAGGTCGGGGAGCTGCGCCAGCGCGGTGAAGCTGGCCAGGTAGGCGCCCGGTGTGCCGTCCTGGAGCACCACGTTGAACACGTAGCCGCCGGCAACGCCCACGACGCTGACCAGGCCGTTGAGGAAGACCGCGACGAGCATGGTGGCCAGGACCCGGGGTACGACGAGGCGCTGGATCGGGTCGATGCCCAGCACCATCATCGCGTCGAGCTCCTCGCGGATCTTGCGGGCGCCGAGGTCGGCAGCGATGGCCGAGCCGCCGGCGCCGGCGATCAGCAGCGAGGTGGCGATGGGCCCCGCCTCGCGGACGACGGCGAGCACGGCCGCCGAGCCGGTGAACGACTGGGCGCCGAACTGCTTGATCAGACCGCCGACCTGCAGCGCGATGACGGCGCCGAACGGAATCGCCACGAGGGCGGTCGGCACGATCGTGACCGAGGCGATGAACCACGCCTGCTGGAGGAACTCCCGCAGCTGGAACGGCCGGCGGAACAGGCCGCGCGCGACGTCGAGACCGAAGGCGAAGAGCTTGCCCGCGGTGCCGATCGGCGCGAGGATCCGGGACGACGTGAGCGTGGACACCTCAGACTCCTCCGGGCGCCATCGACATGTTGTCGTCGAAGGAGCCGGGCGGGGGTGTCACGCCGTGCTCGCGGCACCACTCCCCCGGGGTCTTCTGGCTGCGACGCGGGATGCCGTTGGAGGGCTCGATCTGCAGCGGGATCGGAGGCAGCGGCGGCAGCTCCTGGTCCTTCTCGGCCTCGAGCTCGTCGGCGTCCTTCTCCTCCGACATGCCGATCGGTCCGACCCGCTGGGCGTTGAGGAACTGCCGGACCACGGGCTCCTCCGAGGAGAGCAGCATCTCGCGCGGCCCGAACATCGCCAGGTGCTTGTGGTAGAGCAGGCCGATGTTGTCCGGCACGGTCCGGGCGGTGTTGATGTCGTGGGTGACGATCAGGAAGGTGGCGTCGATCTGCGCGTTGAGGTCGACGATGAGCTGGTTGAGGAACGCCGTACGGACGGGGTCCAGACCGGAGTCGGGCTCGTCGAAGAGCACGATCTCGGGGTCGAGCACCAGGGCCCGGGCCAGCCCGGCCCGCTTGCGCATGCCGCCGGAGATCTCGCCGGGGAGCTTGCCCTCGGCCCCGACCAGGCCGACGAGCTCCATCTTCTCCATGACGATGTCACGGATCTCGGACTCGCCCTTCTTGGTGTGCTCGCGCAACGGGAAGGCGACGTTGTCGTAGAGCGTCATCGAGCCGAACATCGCGCCGTCCTGGAACAGCACGCCGAAGAGCTTGCGGATCTCGTAGAGCTCCCTCTCCGAGCAGTTCGCGATGTCGGTGCCCTCGATCATGATGCTGCCGCGGTCGGGCTTGAGCAGGCCGATCAGGGTCTTGAGGAAGACCGACTTGCCGGTGCCCGAGGGGCCGAGCATGACGCAGATCTCACCGGCCGGGATCGTCAGCGAGACGTCTCCCCAGATCAGATCCCTACCGAAGGACTTGGTGAGTCCGTCGACCTTGATCTCGACGCCCACGAGCGTCCCTCCCTTGCGGTTGTTGCTGGCCTGGGCAGTCCCCCGAGGGAGCCGATGGTTCGGGCCCCTTCTGCCCAGCGTTACCAACGAGTAAACAGCCGCGAGGTTACGGGACACTCCCGCGAGATCGTGCCCCTGACCCCCTGCCCCGGAGACCTCCGGAGAAGAAGTGGTGACAGCCAGTGACACAGCGTGTCCGCTCGTGCCCGACAGTGTGTCGAACCAGCGTCGCGTTGTCACCCTTTACTTTTCCGCGGCGCCGACGGTTGCCGGTCACCTCGGGGCCCGGACATGCGAGAACGGCGGCCGTCCCGAAGGACGACCGCCGTTCTCGAGCAGTCAGATCGACCGCGTGATCAAGCCTGGATCACTTGACGGTCACGGTGGCGCCGGCGCCCTCGAGGGCCTCCTTGGCCTTGTCCGCGGCCTCCTTGTTGACCTTCTCCAGGATCGCCTTGGGGGCGGCCTCGACGAGCTCCTTGGCCTCCTTGAGGCCGAGGCTGGTGAGGGCGCGCACCTCCTTGATGACGTTGATCTTCTTGTCGCCGGCAGCCTCGAGGACGACGTCGAACTCGTCCTGCTCCTCGGCCGCCTCGGCGGCACCAGCGCCGCCACCGGCAGCCGGAGCGGCGGCAACGGCGACGGGAGCGGCGGCGGTCACGCCGAAGGTGTCTTCGAACTGCTTCACGAACTCGCTGAGCTCGAGGAGGGTCATCTCCTTGAAAGCGTCGAGCAGCTCGTCGGTGCTGAGCTTCGCCATGGTGGCGTTTCCTTCCGTTTACTGGCCCGGCGGATGGTCCGGACCGGTGGGTGTCGGTTCTGCTGGTCGGGGCGGGGTGCGCCCCGGGCTACTACTGAGCCGCGGTGGTCTCCTCGGAGGGGCGGCTGCCGGCTCCTCGGTGGTGTCCTCGGTCGCGGCCTCGGCGGTGTCCGCCGGGGTCTCGGCCGGGGCGTCGTCCGAAGCAGTGGCCGACTCACCGGCACCGCCCTGGAGGATCGACGGGTCCTGCTCCGCCTTGGCCTGCAGCGCACCGGCGAGGCGAGCAGCCTGCGCGATCGGGGCGTTGAGCAGGTAGACGGCCTGGCTGAGCGAAGCGAGCATGCCGCCGGCGAGCTTCGCGAGGAGGACCTCGCGCGACTCGAGGTCGGCCAGCTTCGCGATCTCGGCCGCGTCAAGGGACTTGCCGTCGAGGACGCCACCCTTGATCACGAGCGAGGGGTTGGCCCTGGCAAAGTCACGCAGACCCTTGGCTGCCTCGACCACGTCGCCGTTGATGAAGGCGATCGCGGTCGGTCCCACGAGGAGGTCGTCGAATCCTTCGACGCCGGCCTCGGTGGCGGCAATCTTGGTGAGCGTGTTCTTGACCACGGCGTAGTTGGCGTTCTCGCCGAGAGCGCGCCGCAGGTCCTGCAGCTGCTTAACGGTGAGACCGCGGTACTCGGTCAGCACAGCCCCGGCAGAGTCCTGGAACGACTCCACGAGCTCTGCGACGTCGGCTGCCTTGTCTGGCCGCGCCATGGGTCTCCTTCCGGTTCATCACACGATCCGGAGCCCGACCGGGCTGAGGGTGCCGGCCCAACGAAAAACGCCCCGGCGCAGGAGGCACGGGGCGCGCACGACGAGGCAGGCTCGTCGTCTCACTCGGTGTCACCTGCGCAGGTCGCCCGCTGAGCGGAACCTTCGGTCGGCTCGTCCGGGGCACGAAGCTCCGGGCAGGCCGACGACCGGCGGTCTCTGGTTTCAACGGGACACTCTACGGGAGGCCGCCGCCGCGGGCCAAATCGGGGCCGCCCCAGATCAGGCAAATCGTGTATGCGCGCGCCCACGCGATGCTTCCATTGACCGGTGGACCTCTCACTCGAATCTCTCACCGGCGTCCTCGAGCAGGCCGACTACCGGGTCCGGGCGGGCAACCACGCCCAGGCGCGGGTGTGGCCGACGGGCTTCGAGATCCTCGACACGCACCTCAGCGGCGGCTTCCGCTCGGGCGAGCTGGTGCTGCTCGGCGGCCCGCAGGGCCTGGGCAAGACCACCTGGGCGCTCCAGGTCGGACGCAACGTCGCGCGGTCGGGACGTTCGGTGCTGATCTTCTCCTACGAGCACGACCTGCAGACCCTGCTGATCCGGCTGGTCGCGCTCGAGGCGGGCCTGCTCGGCGGGCCGGACGCCCCTTCGCTGCACCGGGTGCGGCAGACCTTCGAGGCGGTGGACGGGCTCACCGGTTCCCTGGCCGAGCGGCTGGCCGACACCGACGGCGGCGCGAAGGCGATCGAGGTGGTCCAGGAGTACGCCGACCGGCTCATCCTGCACCGCTCCACCGGCAGCTCCACCGGCGTGGAGGAGTTCCGGGCCGCGGTGCGCAAGGTGCACGAGGACACCGGACAGCTGCCGCTGGTGATCGTGGACTACCTGCAGAAGGTGCACGTCGACGGCCACATCCCCGAGGAGGACGAGCGGGTCACCCAGGTCGTCGAAGGGCTCAAGGACATGGCGCTCGACGAGGACGTCCCCGTGCTCGCGATCGTTGCCGCCGACAAGGCCGGCATCCAGCAGGGCAAGCGCATGCGGGTGAACAACATGCGCGGCTCCTCCGCCCTGGCCTACGAGGCCGACACCGTGCTGATCCTCAACGACAAGTACGACGTCGTCGCGCGCCACCACCTGGTCTACAACGTCGGCAACGTCGAGCGCTTCCGCCACTGGGCCGTGATGACCGTCGAGAAGAACCGCAACGGCCAGGCCGGTGCGGACCTGGAGTTCTTCAAGCGCTTCGAGCAGAGCCGCTTCGACCCCGACGGCCAGATCGTCGCCGAGCAGCTCACCGACGAACGCGTCTTCGTCGAGTAACCGGCAAAGCGGTCGAGCCGACCCCCGGTCGCCCGCAGCACGTCGTCACGCCCCGCCCGCGGGCGGAGACGGAAGCCTGCGCGCACGTAAAAGCGCCCCGAAGACCCGACCGCGGCAGCGGCTGGAGACTTCGGGGCGCCCAGTGCGCGCGGGCTGCCGTCGCAGCCCGCCGCACGATGCGTCACAAACGGGTCAGGCCTCGTCCTCGACCGCGACGTTGCGCGTCCGGTTCGGGTCGACCTGGACACCGGGGCCCATGGTCGTCGAGACGGTGACCTTCTTCAGGTAGCGGCCCTTGGAGCTGGCCGGCTTGAGCCGGAGCACCTCCTCGAGGGCGGCGGCGTAGTTCTCCGCGAGCTGCGCCTCGGAGAAGGACGCCTTCCCGATGATGAAGTGCAGGTTGGCGTGGCGGTCGACGCGGAACTCGATCTTGCCGCCCTTGATGTCGGACACGGCCTTCGCCACGTCCGGCGTCACGGTGCCCGTCTTCGGGTTCGGCATCAGGCCGCGCGGACCGAGGACGCGACCGAGGCGACCGACCTTGCCCATCATGTCCGGGGTGGCGACGACGGCGTCGAAGTCGAGCCAGCCACCGTTCACCTTCTCGATGAGCTCGTCGCCGCCGACGATGTCGGCGCCCGCCTCGCGAGCCGCGTCAGCCTTCTCGGCGTTGGCGAAGACCAGGACCCTGGCGGTCTTGCCGGTGCCGTGCGGGAGGTTGACGGTGCCACGGACCATCTGGTCCGCCTTGCGAGGGTCGACGCCGAGGCGCATGGCCACGTCGACGGTCTCGTCGAACTTCTTCTTGCTGCCGGCCTTGGCGAGCTTGATCGCCTCGAGCGGGCTGTACAGCGCGTCCTTGTCGAACGACTCGGAGGCTGCACGGTAGGTCTTGCTGCGCTGCATGTCTGGTTCCTCTTCTCACCAGGGTGTGGTCGTTGGGGCGCGTCAGCGGCCCTGCCACTACTTCTGTTGTCTTCTCAGGTCCGGGGGTCTGGAGACGCTCGCTCCTCGACCTCCGGTCCGGGGGCGTCAGTCGGTGGTGATGCCCATGGAGCGAGCGGTGCCCTCGACGATCTTCATCGCTGCATCGAGGTCGTTCGCGTTGAGGTCGGGGAGCTTCGTCGTGGCGATCTCGCGCACCTGGTCCTTGGTCAGCTTGCCGACCTTCTCCTTATGCGGGACGCCGGAGCCCTTCGCGAGACCGGCCGCCTTCTTGATCAGCTCAGCCGCCGGAGGCGTCTTCGTTATGAAGGTGAACGAGCGGTCCTCGTAGATGGTGATCTCGACGGGGATGACGTTGCCCCGCATGGCCTCGGTCTGTGCGTTGTAGGCCTTGCAGAACTCCATGATGTTCACACCGTGGGGACCGAGAGCGGTACCCACCGGCGGAGCAGGAGTGGCCGCCCCGGCCTGCAGCTGCACCTTGACGAGCGCTGCGATCTTCTTCTTGGGAGGCATGTTTCTTAAGGGTCCTTACTGTGTTGCCTTGGGATGGTGCTGCTGAGCTTCGGGTCAGACCTTCTGGATCTGGCTGAAGCTGAGCTCGACCGGGGTCTCCCGGCCGAAGATCTCGACGAGGGCCTTGACCCTCTGGGACTCCGCGTTGATCTCGGTGATCGTCGCGTGCAACGTGGCGAACGGGCCGTCGACCACCATCACGGAGTCGGACACGTCGAAGTCGGCGACCTCGACCTTCTTGCGGGCCGGCGCGCCGCCGGCGGCACCCTGCTCGGGCGCACTGGCCTCGACCTCGGCGACGATGGCCGGGGCGAGCATGCTCTCGACCTCCTCGAGGCTCAGCGGCACCGGCTGGTGGCTGTGCCCGACGAAGCCGGTCACCGAGGGGGTGTGGCGCACGGCCGACCAGGACTCGTCGGTGAGATCCATGCGGACCAGGACGTAGCCGGGAAGCACGGTGCGCTTGACCAGCTTGCGTTGGCCGTTCTTGATCTCCGCGACCTCCTCGGTCGGGACGATCACCTCGTGGATGTAGTCCTCCATGTTCAGCGAGGTGATCCGGTTCTCGAGGTTGGCCTTCACCCGGTTCTCCATGCCGGAGTAGGTGTGGACCACGAACCAGTCACCGGGCTTGGAGCGCAGCGCCTCGCGGAACTCCTCCAGCGGGTCGGCGGCGGTGTCGACGTCGACGGTCTCCTCGGAGCCGGCCTCGGCCTCGAGGGCCTCGCCGGCCTCATCGGTCTCGCCTGCCTCGTCAGCGGCACCGGCCTCGGCGACCGCGGCGTCGTCGAGGTCCTCGAGAGCGTCGGCGTCCTGCGCGTCAGCAGTGAGCGCCTCGGTCTCGACGGGGGCGGCGTCCTCGACGGGAGTGCCCTCGTCGTCGGGCAGCACGACCGGCGGCTCGGCCGACTCGGGCTCGGCGGAGTCCGTGGCCGGCTGCTCGGCGTCAGCGGTCTCGGCAGGCTCGACTGCCGGGTCCGGCTCCAGGGCCGGGTCCGACTGCTCGTCGTACGACTGCGACACGGTTAATCAGTCACCTTCACTGTTGATGCTGCGGGGGTTGCCCGTGCTCGGGCTGCGGCGCCGGGCTATGCGAAGACCGCGAAGACCAGCTTTCCGAAGCCGAGGTCGAGCAACGAGACGATCGCCATGATCACGGCGACGAACACCATGACCACGATGAAGTACGTGATCAGCTGTTCCTGCGTGGGCCAGACGACCTTGCGGAGCTCGGCCACGACCTGGCGGTAGAACGTGGCAGGGCTGGTGCGCTTGCTCTGCGACGAGGACGTCACCGAGCGACTCTCCGACACCGTTCCTCCACCTCATTCCTCTTTGTCCGTGACCGTGGTCGGCGCCCCTCACGCAGTCCGCGTGCTGGGCCTCGCAGGGCACGAGGGACTTGAACCCCCAACCTTCGGTTTTGGAGACCGATGCTCTGCCAGTTGAGCTAGTGCCCTACGGCGGTCCGCCCCCGCGGCGGACCTCCGGACGCGGGCGCGACGGTAACCGTGCGACTTCGACCTGGGGGCATGCCGATCAAGGGTGAGATCCACCAAAGGTGAAGTGTACGTGGAACCCGAAGGGGAAGTCGAACCGAGCACCGGGCCACGGCCGTGCGCGGCGGGCCGGTGTGCTCCCGACCCGTGAACCCGGGTGCCGTGCGGTGCGCCAGGGTGGAACGATAGGCGACATGAGCCCAGCGAGCGACCGCAGCCCTGCCCGCATCTCGGCCCGGATCGGGGGCATCGCCGAGTCCGCGACCCTCGCCGTCGACGCGAAGGCCAAGGCCCTCAAGGCCGCCGGGCGTCCGGTCATCGGCTTCGGCGCCGGCGAGCCGGACTTCCCGACCCCCGCCTACATCGTCGAGGCGGCGGTGGAGGCCTGCCGCGACCCGCGCAACCACCGCTACACGCCGGCGGGCGGACTGCCCGAGCTCAAGGCGGCGATCGTCGAGAAGACCCGGCGCGACTCCGGCTACGAGGTCGAGGCGGCCAACGTGCTGGTGACCAACGGCGGGAAGCAGGCCATCTACGAGGCCTTCGCCACGCTGCTGGACCCGGGCGACGAGGTGATCGTGCCGGCGCCGTACTGGACCACCTACCCCGAGGCGATCCGGCTGGCCGGCGGCGTGCCCGTCGAGGTGCTCGCCGACGAGACCCAGGACTACAAGGTGACGCCGGCCCAGCTCGAGGCGGCGCGCACCGACAAGACCAAGGTGCTGCTGTTCAACTCCCCGTCCAACCCGACCGGGGCCGTCTACGACCGCGCCGAGACCGAGGCGATCGGCCGCTGGGCGCTCGAGCACGGGCTGTGGGTGCTCACCGACGAGATCTACGAGCACCTCACCTACGACGGCGTGGAGAGCGTCTCGCTCCCGGTCGTGGTGCCCGAGCTCGCCGACACCTGCGTGGTCGTCAACGGGGTCGCGAAGACCTACGCGATGACGGGTTGGCGGGTCGGCTGGGTGGTCGGCCCGGCGGACGTCATCAAGGCCGCGACCAACCTGCAGTCGCACGCCACGTCCAACGTCTCCAACGTGGCGCAGCGGGCCGCGATCGCGGCGCTCAGCGGCGACCTGGCGGCCGTCGAGGAGATGAAGGCCGCGTTCGACCGGCGTCGCCGCACCATCGTGTC
>JBQCEF010000120.1:0-10125 GCA_051960495.1 Nocardioides sp.
CGGACCACGTCACCGCCGTGCAGCAGCGGCCGCAGCTCCTTGTACGTCGCGACCCAGGCCGCGAGCTCCGCACGCTCCTCGTCGGTCGCCCTGGAGACGTCCCACTCGATGCCGAAGTGCCCGAACAGCGCAGTGCCGGCGCGCAACGACAGGTCGAGGATCCGGCCGGTCTGGTGGTTGCGCGGCGCGCTCACGTGGGCGCCGACCAGCTCCGGCGGCACCAGCAGCCCGGTCCAGCGCTGGATCAGCTGCCGCTCGATCGCGTCGGTGCAGTCGCTGGCCCAGATCCGGTCGGTGCGGGCGAGCACCTCCAGGTCGACGCGGCCGCCGCCCGAGGCGCAGGACTCGATCTCCACGTCGGGATGGCGCGCGCGGAGCTCGTCGAGCAGTGCGTAGAACGCGAGCGTCTGCGCGCGGACGCCGGGACGGCCAGCGTGGCTCGCCTCCAGCAGGTCACGGTTGTGGTCCCACTTGAGGTAGGCGATCGGGTACGTCGACAGCAGCGCGTCGAGCCGCCCGAGGATGTGCTGCCACGCATGCGGGTTCGCGAGGTCGAGCACCTGCTGGTGCCGCCACGGCAGCGGGGTCCGTCCGTCGGGCGCGAGCAGCCAGTCGGGGTGGGCGCGGGCCAGGTCGGAGTCGAGGTTGACCATCTCGGGCTCGACCCACAGGCCGAAGTCCATGCCGAGCTCGGTCACCCGGTCGACCAGCGGGTGCAGGCCCTCGGGCCAGACGCCGGCGTCGACCTCCCAGTCGCCCAGGCCGGCGTGGTCCGAGCGGCGCCCGGTGAACCAGCCGTCGTCGAGGACGAACCGCTCCACGCCGATCGCGGCCGCGTGCTCGGCGATCTCGTGCAGCCGGGCCAGGTCGTGGTCGAAGTAGACCGCCTCCCAGGTGTTCAGCACGACCGGACGCGGCGACGGGGGGTGTCCGGGCCGCGCCCGGGCCCAGTCGTGGAGCCGGTGGGTCAGCCCGTCGAGACCCTCGGCGGAGTGCACGAAGTAGAGCCACGGGGAGGTGTACTCCTCGCCCGGAGCGAGCCGGACCTCACCGCTGCGCAGCAGCTCACCGGCGCCGAGGGACACCTGCTGCTCGGGCAGCCGTTCCGCCCATACGGTGCTGTCGCCGCTCCAGCCGATGTGCACGCCCCAGACCTCGCCGTGCCGGAAGCCGAACCCCGTCGTCCCGGCCACGAGCAGCAGCGGGGAGTCGTGTCCTGGCCGGCCGCGCCGACCCTCGCGGACCCATGCGCCGTAGGCCAGCTCGTGCCGCTGCGGCACCCGCTCGCGCGACCAGCGGCCGGTGAGGTCGAGCAGCTCGGTGGCGCGCGCAGGCACCGGCAGCTGGACCGGCAGCGCGGCGAGGTCATAGGCGTCGTCACCGGTGTTGGCGATCCGGTGGCGCAGCATCAGCACGCCCTGCGGCTCGAGCCGCAGCTCGGTGGTCAACCGCAGGCCGGCGTCGTCGTCCGAGGCCGTGACGGTGAGGCGCTCGCCGTCGACGTCCAGCTCGGGCGAGGCGAACCTCGGCGTCCAGTCCTCGCCGGCGCGGCTGCCGGAGAGTCCACCGCGGCCGGCGTGGCCACGTGCCGCCTGGGCCAGCAGCTCGATCGCCACGGGTGCGTCGTACCCGCTGTGCGAGACCGCCGGGACCGACGCGTGGACCGTGGCAAGGGCGCCGTCGGCGTCGAGGTCTCCCAAGTCGGCGCCCCAGTGCACGACGCGGGGGAGCAGCTCGGGCGAGAGCGCGAGCAGGACGGAGACGCCACCGGCACGCAGGTGCAGGGTTTCGGCCATGAGGTCGATGATCGCTCAGCCCTTCGTCGCGCCGAGGGTCAGCCCGGACACGAACTGTCGTTGCAGCAGGAAGAAGATCACCAGGGTCGGCAGCGCGACGATCACCGAGGCCGCCGCCACCAGGTTGTTGTCGGTGAAGAACTGGCCGCGCAGATTGTTCAGCGAGCTGGTGATCGGGAACTTCGTGGAGTCCTGCAGCAGAGCCGTCGCCCAGAAGAACTCGTTGTAGATCCAGGTGAACTCCAGCACCGCGAGCGCGGCCATCGGCGGGCGACACAGCGGCAGCGTCAGCTGCCAGAACTGCCGGAACACGCTCGCGCCGTCCACCTCGGCGGCCTCGTAGAGCTCCTTGGGCAGCGTCTTCATGTAGTTGCTGAGCACGAAGGTGCAGAAGCCGGTCTGGAACGCGGTGTTGACCAGGATCAGGCCCAGGAAGCTGTTGAGCAGCGTGCCGCTGCTGCTGATGTAGTCGGGCATCGGCACTTCGCGGAACATCCGGTAGACGGGGATCAGCAGCGACTGCGGCGGCAGCAGGTTCGCGGCGGTGAACAGGCCCAGGAGCGTGAGGTTGAACCGGTAGCTGAAGCGGGCGAGCACGAACGCGACGCAGGAGGCCAGGAACAGGCTGGCGATGACGGCGGGCACGGTGATCCACGCGGAGTTCACGAAGTAGAGCCCGAAGTTGCCGCGCTCCCAGGCGTCCTTGTAGTTGGTCAGCGTCCAGCCGCCCAAGGAGACGTAGCCGTGCACCGAGGTGTAGGCGTAGTCGCGGAAGCTGTTCAGGATCGCCCAGAACACGGGGAAGAGCCACGCCAGGGACATGACGATGATGAAGGTGTAGAGGAAGAAGTGTCGGCGCGCGCGGCGGCGGCCGGCCTGATCGGTCTTGGGGCGTGCCGGGGCGGTGACCGTGGTCGCGCTCATCGCTCGTCCTCCTTCATCACGATGCGGAGATAGAGCACGACGAAGACCGAGGACACCACGAGCATCATCGTGGCGAGCGCGGAGCCGAAGCCGACCCGGCTGGCCTCGCCGACGATGTTCTGAAGCACCAGCGCGCTGATCAGCTCCAGGCCGTTGCGGCCCTTGTTGATCACCCAGACCAGGTCGAAGGCGCGCAGGGACTCGATGACGGTGATGACCAGCACGATGATGTTGATCGGGCGCATCACCGGGAAGATCACCCGGAAGAACGTCTGCCGCTCGTTGGCCCCGTCGACCTTGGCGGCCTCGCGCAGCCCGGGATCGACGCCCTTCAGCCCGGCGAGGTAGAGCAGCATGATGTAGCCGGTGTGGCGCCAGCCGGCCGCCACGATCACCGCCCACAGGTTGACGTCAGGGTCGCCGTACCAGTCCGTGGTGCCGCCGGTGATGCCGTTGATCAGGCCCTGGTCACGGGAGTAGATCAGCTGCCAGATGAAGCCGATCAGGGCCAGAGACAGCACCGTGGGCAGGAAGAACGCGGTCTGGTAGAACTTGGACCCGCGCAGCTCCCGGTCGAGGATGACGGCGAGCAGCATGCCCAGCAAGGTCGGCACCACGAACAGCGCCACCAGCCAGACCAGGTTGTGTCGGATCGCCGGCCAGAACGGCGGGTAGATGTTGACGATGTCGTCGTAGTTCTTCCACCCGATGAACTCGGCCGTGTCGATGCTGCCCAGGCCGTCCCACCGGAAGAAGCTCAGCACCACCGAGGCGATCGCCGGCAGCCACACCAGACCGACCACCAACACGGTGGGGACGGTGACCATGATGATCACCGTCCACCGGTCGGCCGGCCGCAGCCGCCGTTTGCGCGGTTTCTTGCGGGCGCCGTCGTACGGCGTCGACGTGCTTGCCGGGCCCGTCGTCTGGGTCGGTGAGGCGTGCGTCATGGCTGGTGCGCCCTCTCGTGCGGCGGGTCGGGTGTCGTCAGCCGGCGAAGATCGACTGGCGCTGCTCCTCGATGCTCTTCACGAGCCCGTCCACGTCGTTCGGGTTCTTGATGAATTCCTGCAGCGACGGGATCATCACCGTCGAGGCGAAGGCCGGGTCGGTGTCGCGGTCCAGGAACTGCGCGATCGACTTCTGCTGACCGATGAAGTCCGCGGCACGCTTCTGCAGGTCGGTGTAGTTGCTGGTCTGAGCATTGGCGTTGACGGAGATCATCGGGATCTTCTGCTCGTTGAGCGCGTCGTTGGCCTTGGGTGAGCCGAGGAACGCGAGCAGGTCCTTGGCGCCCTGCTCGTTCTTCGGGTTCGAGGCCATGCAGAAGCCGTCGATCGGCGCGTCGATCGCGTCGGCGCCGATCGTGGAGTCGACCTCGGGGAAGGTGAAGAAGTCGATGTCCTGCTGCTGGTCGAGCGGCAGCGAGTCGGTGAGGAACAGGCCGAGGAGGTACATCCC
This sequence comes from Nocardioides sp., assembly GCA_051960495.1. Lineage (GTDB taxonomy): Bacteria > Actinomycetota > Actinomycetes > Propionibacteriales > Nocardioidaceae > Nocardioides_B. The sequence continues at coordinate 4,182 of JBQCEF010000120.1, forward strand.
GGTCTTCTTCTGCTGCAGCGAGCTCGTCGCCTCCTGCCAGGTCCGGCCCAGCGAGTCGGGCTGGTGGTAGAGCAGCAGGCCGCGCCAGGTGTCGAAGACGGTCTTGACCTGGTCGGAGTCCCACGGCTCCTGGCCGCCCATGAGGTTGATGTGGAAGTCGTAGCCGTTGATCCGCATGTTCAAGATGTCGAAGGTGCCCATCGCCGGCCAGCCGTCCTTGTCGCCGAACGCGATCGGCGCCAGGCCGTCCTTCTGCATCTGCTTGCTCAGCGTGACGAGCTCGTCGAGGGTCTTCGGCGGGGTGTAGCCCTTCTCGTCCCACAGTGACTTGAAGTAGAACATCGCCCACGGGTAGTTGTTGGTCGGCACGAAGTACTGCTTGCCGTCGCTGGCCGTCGAGACCTGCTTGTAGGTGTCGGTCAGCCCGTCGATCGGCCACACGTCGCTGATGTCGCCGAGCAGGCCCTTGTCGGCGAACGCCTTCATCCGGTAGCCGGCGAACCAGGTGAACACGTCGTCCGGGTTGCCCTGGAGGTAGTTGTTGATCCCCTCCTGGAACGTGTTGTGGTCGACGTAGTTGACCTTGAGCGTGGTGTCCTTCGCCTGCTTCTCGAACGCGTCGAGGCGGCCCTTGGCCTGGTCGTAGGCGCGACCGGACCCCTTGGCCTCGTTGATCCCGACGGTGAGCTCGCCGCTGCTGCTGCCGCTGTCGCCGCCTCCGCAGGCGGCGAGCAGGCTGGGCATGGTCAACACCCCCGCCCCGACGCCGAGGCCGCGCAGGAAGGACCGGCGGCTGAACGCGGAGGTGGCGACGACCGACGGCGGGAGCATTCCGGGGCCGGAGGCGGAACGGGAGCGGGACGGGGACATGCGGCCTCCTCGGAGGGTCCGTTCGTCAGAGAATCGAACGGAGTCGAACAGAATTGCCCACAGAGTGACTGTCGTCACAGTCGGCTGTCAAGGGCCGAAATGCCTACGCTCGACATAGTCACCGCGCTCAGAATGACGTTCTGCACGGGTTTGCCCCGACCTGTCCTTCCGGCGGGATCGTGTCCACTGCAGCCCACGACCTGAACAGCGCGTGTTTGTTTCTGTTGACATGGCCGTTGCGGGCGCGGCAAGGTGGCCGCGTGACCAACCCGGCCCTGCTGCGGCACCCCCGGCTCCACGGAGCCGACCTCGGGCTGGGGTACGGCGGCGACTACAACCCCGAGCAGTGGCCCGAGAGCACCTGGGCCGAGGACGCCCGGTTGATGCGCGAGGCGGGCGTCACCTTCGTGACCGTCGGCGTGTTCGCGTGGGCCCGGATCGAGCCGTCGCCGGGAAAGCGCGATTTCGAGTGGCTCGACATCGTGCTGGACCTGATGGACCACCACGACATCGCCGTCGACCTGGCCACCGCCACCGCGTCGCCGCCCGCGTGGCTGGCCCACGCCGACCCCGGCGTGCTTCCGGTGGACGTGCAGGGTCGTCGCCTCGGCTACGGCAGCCGAGAGACCTGGTGCCCCAGCTCGCCGGGCTACCGCCGGCACGCGCTGGCCCTGGTGGAGGACGTCGCCGCGCGCTACGCCGGTCACCCCGCGCTGGCGATGTGGCACGTGTCCAACGAGCTCGGCTGCCACAACGCACACTGCTACTGCGACGTCAGCGCCGCAGCGTTCCGTCGGTGGCTGCACGAGCGCTACGGCACTCTCGAGGCGCTCAACGAGGCGTGGGGAACGGCCTTCTGGTCCCAGCACTACTCGCGCTGGGACGAGATCCAGCCACCGCGGGTCAGCACCGCGCAGCTCAACCCCACGCAGCAGCTCGACTTCCGCCGGTTCAGCTCCGAGGAGCTGCTCGACCAGCACCGGGCCGAGCGCGACGTCCTGCGCCGGATCACCCCGGATGTCCCCGTCACCACGAACTTCATGGTCTCCAGCCACATCGACGGCATGGACTACTGGCGCTGGGCCCCCGAGCAGGACGTGGTCAGCAACGACCACTACCTCGACGGCCGCATCGACGACCCGCTCCGGGAGCTCTCGCTGTGTGCGGACTGGACTCGAGGGCTGGCCGGAGGCGCGCCGTGGGTGCTGATGGAGCACTCCACCAGCGCGGTCAACTGGCAGCCCGCCAACTACCCCAAGCGGCCGGGTCAGATGATGCGCAACAGCCTGCAGCACGTCGCGCGGGGCGCGGACTCCGTGGGGTTCTTCCAGTGGCGCGCGTCCTTGGCCGGCGCGGAGAAGTACCACTCGGCGATGCTGCCGCACGCCGGCACCGACAGCCGGGTGTGGCGGGAGGTCGTCGAGCTCGGGGCGGTCCTGCGCCGGCTCGGCGAGGTCGCGGGCACGCGGGTGTCGGCACGGGTGGCGCTGCTGCTCGACTACGAGTCGATGTGGGCGGTGCAGCGGGACTCCCTGCCGCGCGCCGACCTGCACTACCTCGAGCCGGCGCGAGCGCTGTACCGCGCGCTCTGGGACGCGGGCGTGACCGTCGACGTCTGCCACCCCTCGCAGGCCCTGGCGGACTACGCGCTGGTCCTCGCGCCGATGCTGCACCTGGTCACCGACGCCGACGCCGCGAACCTCGCCGACTACGTCCGCGGCGGCGGCCACCTGCTGGTCACGTACTTCTCCGGCGTCGTCGACGAGTTCGACCACATCAGGCCGGGCGGATATCCCGGTGCGTTCCGCGACCTGCTCGGCGTCCGAGTGGAGGAGTTCTGCCCGCTGCCGCCGGGGACGACCGTGACGCTGTCGGGCGGACCGGGCGGACCGGGCGGACCGGGCGGACCGGGCGGCTCGGGGGAGCCGGGAGAAGCGGAGACGGCGGACCTGTGGGTGGAGGACCTCGCGCTGGCCGGAGCGACCGCGGTGCGCACCTACGCCGACGGGCCGATGGCCGGCCGGCCCGCGGTGACCCGGCACCCGTGGGGCGAGGGCGTCGCGTGGTACGTCGCCACCCGCACGGACGCGGCCGCGACAGCTGCCGTCCTGGCCGAGTTGCTCGCCGCCGCCGGGATCCCGGCCGGCTCGGCGCCCCCCGGTGTCGAGGTGGTCCGTCGCGTCGGCGACGATCGGTCCTACCTCTTCGTGCTCAACCACACCGACGAGCCGGTCACGGTCCCGGCGACGGGCCACGACCTGGTCGCGGACCGTCCCTGTGAGGAGGAGCTCGTCGTCGGGCCCGGCGGCGTGGCCTGCGTGCGTGAGGAGGTGGCCGACCGTGCTCGCCGCTCAGCGTCGTGAGCTGATCCTGGAGACGGTGCGTCGTACCGGCGCGGTCCGCGTCAGCGAGCTCACCGCGGCCCTCGGCGTCTCCGACATGACGATCCGGCGCGACCTCGACGCGCTCGACCGGGCCGGCCTGCTGGAGAAGGTGCACGGCGGCGCCACGGTCACCTCGAGCACCCATGAGCCGGGCTTCGAGGCCAAGTCGCTGCGGGAGCAGCCGGAGAAGCTCGCGATCGCCCGCGCCGCCGCGCGCCTGGTCGAGCCCGGCGCGGCGGTCGGCCTCAGCGCGGGCACGACCACGTGGACGCTGGCGCACGAGCTGCGCGCGGTGCCCCACCTGACCGTCGTGACGAACTCCACCGAGGTCGCGGAGGTGCTCTACCACGGCCCCCGGGAGGACCAGACCGTGCTGCTCACGGGCGGCCTGCGCACCCCGTCCGGTGCGCTGGTCGGGCCCGTCGCCATCTCGGCGCTGCGCGACCTGAACCTCGACCTGGTCTTCATGGGCGTGCACGGGATCGACGACGAGGCGGGCTTCACCACGCCGAACCTGATGGAGGCCGAGACCAACCGAGCGCTGATCCACGCCGGCCGCCGGCTGGTCGTCGTGGCCGACAGCACCAAGTGGGGCCTGGTCGGGATGTCGACCTACGCGGCGCTCGACGAGGCAGACGTGCTGGTCACCGACGACAAGCTGCCCGCCGACGCGTGCGCGCTGCTCGAGGAGCGGGTCGGCGAGCTGGTGCTGGCGCCGGACGACCTGGGGCCGCTGCCGGACGACGAGGCGGACGCGGAGGCGCTCACGGGCGCGCGGTGATCGTCGCCTTGCCGCCCTTGGCGAGCGCGCGGCTGATCACCATCCGCTGGATCTGGTTGGTGCCCTCGAAGATCTGCATGACCTTGGCCTCGCGCATGTAGCGCTCGACGGGGAAGTCTCGGGTGTAGCCGTAGCCGCCGAGCACCTGCACCGCCTCGGTGGTCACCTTCATCGCGTTGTCGGTGCACACGAGCTTCGCGACACTGGCCTCGGTGGAGTAGGGCAGGCCCTGGTCCTTGAGGCGGGCGGCGTGAAGGTACGTCGCACGCGCCGACCCGATCGCCGCCTCCATGTCGGCCAGCACGAAGGCCAGCCCCTGGTGGTCGATGATCTTCCTTCCGAACGTCTCCCGCTCCTTGGCGTAGGCCACGGCGTGGTCGAGGGCGCCCTGGGCCAGGCCGGTGGCGACCGCGGCGATCCCGAGCCGGCCGGCGTCGAGTCCGGCGAGCGCGATCTTCAGGCCCTCGCCCTCCTCGCCGAGCCGGCGCTCGACCGGAACGCGCACGTTGTCGAACAGCATGGTCGCGGTGGTGCTGCCGGTCAGCCCCATCTTCTTCTCCGGGGCGTCCGCGGTGAGGCCCTCGGCGTCGGCCGGGACCAGGAAGCAGGAGATGTCTCCACGGTCGTCGCCGGTGCGGGCCATCACCTTGTAGAAGTCCGCGTGCCCGCCGTGGGTGGTCCACGCCTTCGCGCCGGTGATGACGTAGTCGTCCCCGTCGCGCTTGGCCCGGGTGGTCATCGCGGCCGGGTCGGACCCGGCGTGCGGCTCGGACAGGCAGTAGGCGCCGAGCAGCTCGCCTCCGAGCATGTCCGGAAGCCACTTCTGCTTCTGCTCCTCGGTGCCCCGGGTGGCGAGGCCGAAGCAGGACAGCCCGTGGACGCTGACGCCGACCCCGACGCTGCTCCAGACCGCGCCGAGCTCCTCGAGCACCTGCAGGTAGACCTCGTAGGGCTGGCCGCCCCCGCCGTACTCCTCGGGGTAGGGCAGCCCGAGGAGGCCGGCGCGACCGAGCAGCGTGAACACGTCGCGCGGGAAGGTCTCGGTGGCCTCGGCCTCGGCGACGCGGGGCAGCAGCTCCTTGGTCGCGAGGTCGCGCACGAGCGTGAGCAGGTCGGCGGCCTCGTCGGAGGGCATGACGCGGGTGGCGGGCATGGCTCCGATGGTAGTTGGACGTCCGAGTATCTCGGCCCCGGGTCAGCCGGCTCAGTCGTCGGCGGCGAGCCGTGCGTGCTCCTCGCGCAGCTGCCGCTTGAGGATCTTCCCGCTCGGATTCTTGGGCATGGCGTCGGTGACGACCACGTGCTTGGGCGTCTTGTAGCCGGCGAGGTGCGCGCGGGTGTGGTCGATGACCTGCTGCTCGGTGAGGTCGGCGCCGGGCTTGGGTACGACGACTGCCACGACTGCCTCGACCCAGCGCGGGTGGCTCACGCCGAACACGGCGACCTCCGCCACGCCCTCGAGCTGGTAGATCGCCTCCTCGACCTCGCGGCTGGCGACGTTCTCCCCACCGGTCTTGATCATGTCCTTCTTGCGGTCGACGACCGAGAGCCGGCCCTCGGCGTCGAGGTAGCCGAGGTCGCCGGAGTGGAACCAGCCGTTGCGGAACGCCTCGGCGGTCTTGGCCTCGTCCTGGTAGTAGCCGAGCATCGCGTGGGGGCTGCGGTGCACGATCTCGCCCACCTCGCCGGCGGGCAGCGGCTGGTCCTGGTCGTCGACGACCCGGGTCTCCACGTTGAGCGCCGCACGGCCGGCCGACCCGGCGTGGCTGATCTGCTCGTCGGGCCCGAGGATCGTGGCCAGCGGCGACATCTCGGTCTGCCCGTAGAAGTTCCACAGCGCGACGTCCGGCAGCCGCTGCTGGATCTCCTTGAGCACCTCCACCGGCATCGCGGAGGCGCCGTAGTAGCC
>JBQCEF010000121.1:0-3009 GCA_051960495.1 Nocardioides sp.
GCCACGATCACCGGCGTCGCGCGCGACGACCTGCCCGACGGCGGCGCCTGGCTGTACGCCGAGACCGTGAAGCAGATCCACGAGCTCAACCCGGACACCGGCGTGGAGAACCTGATCCCGGACTTCAACGGCAAGCCCGACCTGCTCGCCGAGGTGTTCGAGTCGCGGCCCGAGGTGCTCGCGCACAACGTGGAGACCGTGCCGCGGATCTTCAAGCGGATCCGTCCCGCGTTCCGCTACGACCGGTCGCTGCAGGTCATCACCGACGCCCGCGACTTCGGGCTGGTCACCAAGTCCAACCTGATCCTCGGCATGGGCGAGACCCGCGAGGAGGTCTCGCAGGCCCTGCGCGACCTGCACGACGCCGGCTGCGAGCTGATCACGATCACGCAGTACCTGCGCCCCTCCGCCCGGCACCACCCCGTCGAGCGGTGGGTGAAGCCCGAGGAGTTCGTGGAGCTCAAGGACGAGGCCGACGAGATCGGCTTCTCCGGCGTCATGTCGGGCCCGCTGGTGCGCTCGTCGTACCGAGCCGGCCGGCTCTACCGCCAGGCGATGGATGCCCGGGCGAGCGAGCCGACCGCCGACGCCGCGGTCTGAGCCACCCGCCGCGGTCTGCGACAATGACCCGGCCCCACCACACCCGCTGAAGCAGAGGCACCAGGCATGGCGAAGAACGACGACAAGGCCGAGAAGCAGGGACGCATCAAGCAGATCGTCGCCAGCTACCGGATGACGAAGAAGTCCGACCCCCGGATCGGACTCATCCTGCTCGGCGTCTTCCTCGTCGTCGGCGTGCTCGGCTACCTGGTCTTCATGTGGCTGCCCGGCGGCCCCGGCCTCGACATCGCCACCGCCGTCCTGCTCGGCCTGCTCGCGGCGCTGATCGTCTTCGGCCGGCGCGCCCAGAAGGCGGCGTTCGCGCAGATCGAGGGCCAGCCCGGCGCCGCCGCAGCCGCGCTCGGGATGCTCCGCAAGGGCTGGAAGACCGACCCCGCGATCGCGTTCAACCGCAACCAGGACCTGGTCCACCGGGTCGTCGGCCCGCCCGGGATCGTGCTGATCGGCGAGGGCAACCCCAACCGGCTCAAGACCCTGCTGGCCAACGAGCGGCGCAAGCACGAGCGGGTCGCGTCCGAGACGCCCATCTTCGAGGTGATCTGCGGCGACCCGGACCAGCACGCGGGCGCGGTCCCCGTCAGCCGCCTCGCCGGCTACGTCACCAAGCTCGGCCGCAACATCAAGCCCGCGCAGATGACCGACGTGCTGGCGCGGCTCAAGGCGCTCGACGCCAACCGCTCCAACATCCCGCTGCCGAAGGGCCCGATCCCCACCAGCATGAAGGGCGCCCGACAGAACATGCGGGGCCGCTGACCCCCTCGTCCCTACGACGCCTGGCGTAGCGGAACCCCGGACCAAAGGCCCTGGGGCGGCTCGTTCCCGGCGCGCAGACTGGACCAATGCTGTTGGGGACAGCGCACGCCGCGGTACGACGCCTCCGCGTCCCGCACCGAGCCGCAAGCGGCCTGCTCACCGTCGTGGTGGGACTGGCCGTCGGCGCGCTGGTCGGGCTGGGGGCGGTCACCGTCGACAGCGCGCCGCGCCCGGTCACCCGCGCCGTCCTGGGTGACGCCCGCGCGTCGCTGGTGCGCCCGGACGCCACTCCTGCCCCGCCGTCGAGCGAGGAGCGGCTCGGGCCGTCTCCCGCCTCGGTCGTCGGGCTGTCCGGGTCCGGCCGCCTCGCCCGCCCGGCCGTGACCGCGGGGGACATCCCGCCGGCCGCCTGGGACGCCTACCTCCGCGCCGCCGCGGTGATGGCGAGGGCCGCACCGCGCTGCGAGCTGGACTGGCCCGTCCTCGCCGCGATCGGGCTGGTCGAGTCCGACCACGGACGCGACCTGCCCGCCTCCGGCGCGGCCGCGGAGTCGCAGCGGGCCGCGCCCGACACCGACGCCGGGCGGCTCGACGGAGATCCGCACCGTGACCTGCCGGTCGGCCCGATGCGCCTGCTGCCGAGCACCTGGCAGGTGATCGGCGTCGACGGCGACGGCGACGGCGTCCGCTCCCCCACCGACCCCGATGACGCCGCCCTCGCCGTCGGCGGCGCCCGCGGCGCCGGGGACGCCGACCTCGGCACCACGGCCGGACTGCGCCGGGCGCTGCTGCGGTTCGCGCCCTCGCGGGCGTACGTCGACCTGGTGATCGGTCTGGCCCGCACCTACGCCGAGACCGGGCTCGGGCCGCCCGCGAGCCTCGACGTCACCGCCGTCGCGCACCCCGTCGTCGACGGGACCCGGACGACCCGGGCCCGTCGGGCGCTCGCGCACCGCGTCACGGTGGCCCAGGCCGCGGCCGCGGGGTCCGTGGGCGTGGGGACGTCGAAGAGCGCCCAGCTGCTCGCCGCCGCGCTCGGTGGCGCCGGGCCGGAACCCACCAGCGCACCGGCAACCGCGGCCGGCTCGGCGTCCTCCGGCGCGCCGGCCGAGCAGCCCTCCGCCTCCGGCCCGGCACCGGCGCCCTCCGCGTCCGCCGGCCCGTCCCCGTCGGAAAGCCCGTCCGGAGGCGGCGCTGCCTCGCCGTCGCCCTCCGACCCGGCACCCACAGACCCGGCACCCACAGACCCGGCACCCTCCGACCCCACACCCTCCGACCCCACACCCTCCGACCCGGCGCCCTCCGACCCGGCACCCTCCGACCCGTCTCCCACAGACCCGGCACCCTCCGACCCCACACCCACCGACCCGGCACCGACGTGTCCCGCACCCGATCCCGCAGCGACCGACCCTGCAGCCAGCGCCTCACCGACTCAGCCAGGCGATCCGGCGGGCGGGTCCGCGTCACCCGTCGACCCGACCGATCCCTGCGGCACGACGCTCAGCCCGTCCCCGTCCGTCGAGCCGTCCCCCGCCGTTCCGTGAGCCGGTGCACCCGGATCCGAGGCGCCATCACGGGCCTGCCGTGCCGCCAGAAGGGCTGCCCCGTCGCCATATCCGGTCACCGGGACCGGTT
>JBQCEF010000122.1:0-5907 GCA_051960495.1 Nocardioides sp.
CGGATCAAGGACATGGTGATCCGCGGCGGGGAGAACATCTACCCGCGCGAGATCGAGGAGTTCCTCTACACCCACCCCGACGTCGAGGACGTCCAGGTGGTCGGCGTCCCCGACGAGAAGTACGGCGAGGAGCTGTGCGCCTGGATCAAGATGCGCAGCGGGAGCGAGCCGCTCGACGCCGACGCCGTCCGCGCCTTCGCCACCGGCAAGCTCGCGCACTACAAGATCCCCCGCTACGTCATGGTCGTCGACGAGTTCCCGATGACCGTGACCGGCAAGATCCGCAAGGTCGAGATGCGCGAGGAGTCCGCGCGCCGGCTCGGCCTGTCCTGACCCGCAGCACGGGCGTACGGCGACCGGCCGGCCGCCCGACGAACCGCGCCACCGCGCGGCCGACACGAGGGAGACCCCTATGACCGAGACCGTGGACCAGCTCGCCGAGGACTTCCAGCAGCACCGGCTGCGCCGGATGCCGACCTGGGCGCACATGATCGGCGAGTACGCCCACGCCGCGCAGTTCGAGGACATCGGCCGTGACGCCGAGGACCGCGTCGTCGCCGAGTGCGAGGAGTTCGTACGCCGGGCGGAGGCGCTGTCCGAGGACGGGCTCGACGACCAGCAGCGGATCACCCGCGCGATGATCGCCTGGGACGCGCGCAGCACCGCGGAGATCCTGCGCTCGCGCACCGCCGAGTTCGCGGCCGACCCGGTCTTCGGCCCGCAGGCCAGCCTGGGCGTCCGGATCCCCAAGCTGGCGATCCCTGACGCCGGGGTGGCCGAGGCGATGGTCGGCAAGCTGCGCGGGATCGCGTCGTACTTCTCCGACCTCGCCGAGCGGCACCGCCAGGGTGTCACCTCGGGCCGGACCCCCGCGGCGTTCGCGGTCGCCGGCACGGTCGAGCAGCTCGACGCCTGGCTCGCCTCGCCCGTCGAGGAGGACCGGCTGCTCAACATCGCCGACCTCCCGGCCGGGGTGGACGCGGCCGAGCTGCGGCGCCGGCTCGTCGAGGTCGTCGAGGGCGAGGTGCGGCCGGCGCTCACGACGTACCGCGACGTGCTGCGCGACGAGGTCGCCCCGGTCGCGCGGCCCGACGACAAGGTCGGCCTGACCTGGCTGCCGGACGGCGACGAGGTCTACGCCCGGCTGGTGCGCTACTACACGACCACCGACCTGACGCCGCAGCAGATCCACGACATCGGCCTGGCCCAGATCGACTCGCTCGCCGAGGAGTACCGCGCGCTCGGCCCCGAGGTGGTCGGCACCGACGACCTCGAGAAGATCCTCGCCGCCCTGCGCGACGACCCCGCGCTGCACCACACCAATGGCGACGACGTGGTCGCCGACTCGAAGGCCGCGATGGCCAAGGCTCGTGCGGCGATGGGGGACTGGTTCGGCCGGCTGCCGAAGTCGGACTGCGACGTCGAGGCGACCACCAGCGGCGCGATCGCCTACTACTTCGCACCGCCGAAGGACGGCAGCCGCGGCGGCGTCTTCTTCATGAACGTTTCGGACCCCGAGGGCTGGGGTCGCTACGAGATCGAGTCGACGTCGTTCCACGAGGGCATCCCCGGCCACCACCTCCAGCTGGCGATCGCCGCCGAGCTCGAGGACCTGCCGGAGTACCGCAAGCGCGCGTTCGTCACGGCCTACGCCGAGGGGTGGGGCCTCTACACCGAGCGGCTCGCCGACGAGATGGGGCTCTACTCCACGGCACTGGACCGGATGGGGATGCTCAAGGCCGACTCGATGCGCGCCTGCCGGCTCGTGGTCGACACCGGCATGCACGCGCTCGGCTGGAGCCGGCAGCGGGCGATCGACTACCTGCTGGAGAACTCGCCGATGCGCGAGGGCCACGCGGTCGAGGAGATCAACCGGTACGCCGTGACGCCCGGCCAGGCGGTGTCCTACATGGTGGGCCGTCTCGAGATCCAGCGCATCCGGCGGGAGGCCGAGCAGCGGCAGGGCGACGCGTTCGACATCAAGGCGTTCCACGACGCGGTGCTCGACTCCGGCGCGATGCCGCTCGGCATCCTGGCGGAGGTCGTGGAGCGGCGCCTGCCCTGAGCTGATCCTGGTTGCATCGGCGGGCGGTGCCCGCCGGCGCTTGGGCGGCGCGTCGGCTCCGCAGGCTCCGCCGCCGCGGCCAAGCCCTTTGACGCGCCGTCAGACACCACCCGCCGATGCGCAGTGGTCAGGTCAGCAGGCTCCGCGGCGGGGGTCAGCCGATGCGGAGGAGGGTGCGGCGGTCGGTGCCGGCGTAGCGGACGACGCCGAACCAGCGCTGTGTGGGGTCGAGCTCGTCCCACGCGACCGTCGCGCGGAACGGCGCCCCGGCGCGCGAGCCGCCCTGCTCGGTCTCCACCGAGACGTCGGCGGAGTCGCTCGGGCCGACGACCCACGTGCTGAGCTGCCCGGTGACCGCGGCGCCGTTGCCCGCCTCGACGGCGTGGACGGTGACGGTGTAGTCGCCGGGCGACGGGTCCAGCAGCGTGAGGTCGGCCTCGGCCCCGGGGCCGGTCGACTCCCGCACCAGCTCGCCGTCGCGGAAGACGTAGAGGTCGACGTCGTCGTCGCTGTTGGCGCCGGTGACCTCGAACCGTGCGGCGCTGGTGCCGGGCGGCACCGACACGGCGGTGGAGAACGTGTCCGCGTCGTTCTCGGGGTGGTGCTCGTCGAAGCGACCGGGCTGCAGGCTGATCCCCACCGGGTAGGCCGCCGCCAGGCTGACCCCTGCGACCTCGACCGGCCGGCCGGTGCCGGTGCGGCCGGTGAGGACCGCCTTCCCGGAGTCGATCTCCGCGCCGACCTCCACGGGCGCGTCGACCGCGGTGGCGCGGACCGCGACCGGGATGGTGGCCTGGTGGGTCAGGCCGGTCCAGGTCAGGCGTCCCTTGGCGTACTCGTCCACCGGGGCGTCGGGTGTGGCGACCAGCCGGATCCGTACCGCGCGGGTCTGGCCGGGACGCAGCTTGACCGTCTGCGGGCGGACGGTGACTTCGACGCCCCGCAGCCCGCTGATCGACGCGGTGTAGGTCTCGGTCGTCGACGCGACGTTCGTCAGCCGGCGCACCACGGTGGTGCGGCCGACCAGGTCGCCCACGGCCAGTGACGGCAGGTTGAGCTCCGCGGCGCCGCGCTCGCCGGCGAGGAACCTGCGCCAGCTCCGCGGCGCGGCGTCCAGGACCACGCCCGGGTCGACGAGGTCTCGGGGGGCGACCTGCCCGGCACCCTCCGCGAACGGTCCCGCGCCGCCCTCGAGGTCGTCGGCGGTCGTCATCATCACCGACTTGAGCCGGGACGGCGACCACGTGGGGTGGAGGCCGCGGAGGAACGCTGCCAGTCCCGCCACGTGCGGCGTGCTGACCGACGTCCCCGAGCGCAGGTCCCACAGGCGCCCCGAGCTCGACGGCGGGGCGACCGCGCCGACCACCGCGACGCCGGGAGCGGTCAGGTCGGGCTTGAGCACGTCGGCGTCCGGGACCGGCCCGCGCGCCGAGAACGGCGCGATCGCGGGAGCCGCGACGTCGGCGGCGGCGTCCGGGTCCAGCGAGGCAGTGGCGCCGTCGCCGGCCGACCGGGCGTAGGCCTTCACCTCGGCGGCGTCCGCGGCGTCGAGGTGGACGGTGGGTACGGCGTGCACGTCGGCCTCGAGCGTGTCCGGCGAGGTGTTCACCAGGACCATCGCCAGCCCGCCGGCGCGCGCGACCTCGTCGGACTTCTCGACGCGGGGGACCACCCCGCGGTCGCACACGACGACCCGGCCCCGGACCTCGTCGGCGTCCAGCGACCCGGCCTCGCACCGGGCGGCGGAGCCGCGAGCCGCACCGTCGGCGGCGCCGTCACCGGCCAGGACCAGGGGAGTCGGCGGCACCGGCGCGTCCGAGGCCATCGCGCCGATGAACGTGCGGCCGTCGCCGAGCCTGACGCCGCCCTGGTAGAGCGGGTGCGTGCTCGCTCCGACGGTCGCCACCCACGGAGCGACGTTGCCCACCGCGTCGGAGCCGGGGACCCGGTTGCCGGCCGCCGCCGCGACGAAGACCCCCGCGGTCGAGGCGGACAGGAAGGCGCGCGAGATGGTGTCGCCCGGGTCCTCGGACCCGGTGACCGAGTAGCTGAGCACGTCGACGCCGTCGGCGACCGCGCGGTCGACCGCCGCAACCACGTCGGCGGTGGCGCAGCCGTCGTCGGCCGGGTCCGGCGCGGTCCAGCAGGCCTTGTAGACCGCGAGGCCGGCTGCGGGCGCCATCCCGCTGTCACGGCCGAAGTCCTGCCCGTCGATCGTCACGTCGACCCCGGGCTCGCCGGCCGCGACCGAGGCTGCGTGGGAGCCGTGCCCGGTGGTGTCCCGGGGGGAGAGCAGCTCGGTGCTGGCGATCCGCTCGCGGCCGAAACCGCTGACGAACCAGCGGGCCGAGACGACCTTGGCGTTGCAGTCGTCCTCGGTCCAGCGCTCCGCCGGGGCGCAGGCGCCGTGGAAGCCGGGCAGCGCCCGGGCGCGGCCGGGTCGCGGCTGGGGGAGTCCGGCGAAGCTGGGGTTCTCGGGCCAGATGCCGCTGTCGACCAGGCCGACGACCACCCCCTTGCCCGCCTGCCCGCGACCCCCGGCGGCGTTCCAGGCACCGCCGGGGCCCTGCAGCCCGAGGAGCTGGTCGGGGTCGCTCGCCGTCCGGTGCACGACGTTGCGCTCCACCAGTGCGACGTCGGGGTCGGCACGCAGTGCCTTGACCTGCTCCTCGTCGAGCCGGGCGGCGAACCCGTCGAGCACGGTGGTGTAGCGGTAGATCACCTGCGGGTCGCCGACCCGGGCGAGGACGCGGTCCTGGCGCACCCGCAAGGTGGCGGCGAGGGATCGCACCGCGGGACGGGTGCGATCGATTCGGTCTCCGGGCGCCGGTCGCGTCGCCGGGCTGTCCGCGGTGGCCCGCCCGGTCAGCGTGACCAGGTAGATGCCCGGCTCGGTGGCACGGGTCGGGTCGCCGGCCGGGCCGCGGGTGCCGGGCGCCGCCTGGGCGGGAAGGCTCGCCGTACCGACGGCGAGGAGGGCGCCCACGGCGAGGCCCAGCAGTCGCTGCGCGCGGCGCGGACGCGGACTCACTAGGCACCTCTCTCGTGCGGTTCGGGTGTGCGGCTCGGTCGTGGCCACCGGCGCGGGTCCGGGCGGCCCCGGGCCCGGCGGCTCACCATCGTCGCAGGGCAGCGGGGCGATCTCAACGAAACCGACGACCTAGCATGAGCGGGTGCCCACCGATGCCGCCGAGGACCAGCCCACGCTCGTCGTCGGTTTCGACCTGGACATGACCCTGATCGACACCCGGCCGGGGTTCGCCGCGACCCTGCAGGCGCTGACGGGTGAGACCGGTGTCGAGGTGGACGTGGAGTTGCTCTGCGCGAACCTCGGGCCGCCGCTGGACCACATGCTGGCGCCCTACTACCCGGCGGAGCAGCTCGGGGCGCTGGTGGACCGGTTCCGGCGGATCTACCCCGACCACGCCGTGGCCGCGACCCCGGCGATGGCCGGCGCGCACGAGGCGCTGGCCGCGGTACGACGCCACGGCGGACGCACCGTCGTGGTCACCGGGAAGTTCACCCCCAATGCCGCCCTGCACATCGCCGCGCTGTCCTTCGAGATCGACCACCTCGCGGGCGAGGTGTGGGGCGTGGGCAAGGCGGCCGTGCTGCAGGAGCAGGGTGCCTCGATCTACGTCGGCGACCACGTGCACGACGTCGAGGGCGCCCGCGCGGCAGGGGCGCTGAGCGTCTCGGTGCTGACCGGCGGCAGCACCGAGGCCGAGCTGCGGGCGGCCGGCACGGACGTCGTGCTCCCGGTGCTGGCCGACTTCCCGGCCTGGCTCGACGCCTACGTCGGCGACGGGCGCGTGGTCGGGGCGGCCGCGGACAACTGACCC
>JBQCEF010000123.1:0-7388 GCA_051960495.1 Nocardioides sp.
GGTGTGCACGCCGGTCGTCGCCGCACTCTCGGGGCAGGTCAGCCTGGTCGCCGTGGTCGCGAACATGGCCGTCGCGCCCGCCGTCGCCCCGGCGACGGTGCTGGGCCTGCTGGGCGGCCTGCTGGAGCTGGCGGTGCCCGTGCTCGGGGGGCTCTGCGGCGGGGTCGCCGGGTGGTTCGGGTGGTGGATCGTCGCCGTCGCCACCCACCTCGCGCGTGTCCCCGTCGCGGCGGTGGACTGGGAGGTGGGTCCGGGATCGCTGTCGCTGCTGACGGTGCTGTGCGTGGTGGTCGCGGTCGGTGCCGGCGCCGTGCTGGGACGGCGCGGCCCCGCACTCGGGCTCAGCGGGGTGCTGCTGGTCGTGATGCTCGTGCCGCTCCCGACTCCCGGCTGGCCCCCGCGAGGCTGGGTGATGGTCGCGTGCGACGTGGGGCAGGGCGACGGGCTGGTGCTGAACGCCGGCCCCGGCTCGGCCGTGGTCATCGACGCCGGCCCGGACCCCACGCTGATCGACCGCTGCCTGGACCGGCTGTCGATCCGGACGGTGCCGGTGGTGGTGCTCACCCACTTCCACGCCGACCACGTCGACGGCCTGCGCGGTGTGCTCGACGGCCGGCGGGTGGGCGCGGTGGAGGTGACCGGGCTGCGCGACCCGGTCTCGGGGGCGCAGGCGGTCGACCGGTGGGCGGCGTCGGCCGGCGTGCCGGTGCGGGTGCCGGCGTACGGCGAGACGGGCTCGGCCGGGCCGCTGCGGTGGCAGGTGATCGGTCCCGAGGGCACCGGGCCGATCGAGAGCGAGGGCTCGGTCGCCAACAATGCGAGCCTGGTCCTGCTGGTGCGTTCGCGGGGGATCCGGATCCTGGCTGCCGGGGACGTCGAGCCGGAGGCCCAGCAGCGACTCGCCGACGCCCTGCCGGGCCTGCGGGTCGACGTGCTCAAGGTCCCGCACCACGGCAGCCGCTATCAGGACCCCGCTTGGCTGGCGGGCCTCGACGCTCGGCTGGCCGTGGTCTCGGTGGGGGAGGACAACGACTACGGCCACCCGGCCGACCAGACGATGGCGCTCCTCCGTCGGGCCGGTGCCGTGGTGGCCCGCACCGATCGGATGGGTGACATCGCCGTCGTCTCCGACGGTGACGACCTCCGGGTCGCGGGCCGGTGACCTATCCGATCACCTGGTCGTCGTCGATCAGGTAACCACCGTCGCCGTCCACGAGTGCGATCCGGTGACGCTCGACCGAGACGTTCCCGTCGTTGTCGGTGAAGCGCAGCGTGACGTCGACGGAGTCTCCGCCCGGCGAGGCCGACAGCCGGCTGGGCTGCACGGACGCGATCGTCCCCCAGAAGCCGTCGTAGGAGTCCCGGCCGACCTCGGACTGCATCCGCGGGCTCAGCATGCTCCAGCCGGTGTCGAGGTCGTCGGGCACGACGCCGTAGTAGTCGCGTACGAAGCCTGCGGGCTTGCCGCCGGGACCGGGCGCCGGCCCGTCACGCTTCTCGCCCTTGTCCTTCTTGCCCGGACCGTCGGTCTTGGACGGCTTCGCCGTGTCGCTGGGCTTCGTGGTCTCGCTCGGGCTCGTGGAGGGCTCCGGGCTGTCCTGCTGGGTCGGCTCGTCGGACCGCTGCTGGGTGCTGGGGCTGCCGGCCTGCGGGGCGCCCTCGTCGGCCTGGTTGACCGCCGCGTAGACGATCCCGCCGACCAGGAGAAGCCCGACCAGGCCGAGCAGGAGCGCCAGCGCACCGGGACGTCTCCGCCGAGACTGGCCGGCCGGAGGCGCGGAGGTGCGGTCGGGGCCCGACGGCGGCGGGTCGGCGGCAGGTGCGGCCCCGGTGCGCTCGATCGACCGGGTGCTCTCGCCGCCCCCTCGGCCCGGTTCCGCGGCGGCGCCGGCTGCGGCACCTGCCGCGGCTCCACCGGCCGCACCGGCCGCACCGGCGAGCAGCGCGGTGCTCCCCGCGCGGGTGTGCTCGGCGTGGCGGTCGGCGAGCTGACGCAGCGCGTGCGCGGCGTCCTCCATGGACCAGCGTGACGTCGGGTCCCGGTCCAGCATCCTGGTCAGGGCGGGCTCGAGGAAGCCCGCGTGGCGGGGTGGCGGCGGGGGCTCGCTCGCGATCTCGGTGATCACCGCCATCGCGTTCGGCCGCTGCTCGTAGGGCGGTCGACCCTCGAGCGCCGCGTAGAGCGTCGCCCCGAGCGCCCACACGTCGGCGGGTGGGGCCGGATCCGCTCCGCGCGCCAGCTCGGGAGAGAAGTACATCGGGGTGCCGACGAACAGGCCCGACTGGGTGAGTGCGGGGTCGCCGGCGGTGCGGGCGATGCCGAAGTCGCTGATCTTCGCGATCCCGTCGTCGCGCACCAGCACGTTGCCCGGCTTGACGTCGCGGTGCGTCGTCCCGGCCTCGTGCGCCGAGGCGAGGCCGGCCGCGACCTGGGCACCGATCTCGGCCACCTGCTCCGGGGCGATCCGGCCCTCGTCGCGGATGAGCTGCGACAGCGAGCGTCCCGGGACGTGCTCCATCACCAGCCAGATGTGGCCGTCCTCCTCGACGACGTCGAAGACCGTGACCACGTTGCGGTGGCTCAGCGCAGCCGAGCTGCGGGCTTCGCGCAGGGCGCGCGCGGAGTCGGTGACGGACTCACCCGGCAGCAGACCGACCTGCTTGACGGCGACGTCTCGGTGCAGCTTCTCGTCCTGGCAGAGCCACACCGTGCCCATCCCACCTTGGCCGATGGGCGCCTGCACGCGGTAGCGGCCACCGATCAGCTCGGGCTGCATACGAGTCCTTCCGGCAGGTGACAGAGGTCGTCGGCTCGTACCCACTGGGAGACGGGGGTACGCCTCGGCGGTCTGTCGGAGGGCTGTGGCAGGCTGTGCTGACCGCGTCGATCACGATCTCCAGGACGGGCATGGCGAAACCTCAGGCAACCGACGTCCTCGGCCGGATCACGCTGGTGACCGGGCCGGAGGAGTTCCTCAACCAGCGCACGGTGGCCGCCGTGCTCGAGGCGGTCCGCGCGGCCGACCCGGAGTCGGAGCTCAGCGAGACGACCGGCGACCAGATGACGAAGGCCTCGCTCGGCGACCTCGCGGCGCCGTCACTGTTCTCCTCCGTGCGCTGCGTCGTCGTACGCGCGCTGGAGAACCTGCCCGACGACGTGCACCAGGGGCTGCTGGACTACGCGGAGGCGCCGGTGGAGGACGTCGGGCTGGTGCTGGTGCACTCCGGCGGCCAGAAGGGCTCGGGCCTGCTCAACAAGCTGCGCAAGCTCCGGAGCGTCACCGAGGTGAAGTCCGCGAGCCTCAAGCCGTCGGAGTTCGCGCGGTTCGTCGAGTCCGAGGTGCGGCACCGGGGCGGGCGGATCGCCGAGTCCGCCGCGCAGATGCTCGTCCAGGCCGTCGGGCAGGACCTGCGGGCGCTCTCCGCGGCGGCGCACCAGCTCACCAACGACTTCCCCGACGGCACGATCACCGAGATCGTCGTGCAGCGCTACTTCGGGGGCCGCGCGGAGGTGAAGTCGTTCGCGATCGCGGACGCGGCGCTCTACGGCCGCACCGCTGCGGCGCTGGAGGAGCTGAGGTGGGCGCTGGACAGCGGGACGCCGTCGGTGCTGGTCACGAGCGCGTTCGCGAGCGGGTTGCGGGGCCTGGCCCGGTTCAGCTCGGCCCCGCGAGGGCTGCGGGAGGCCGACCTCGCCCGCGAGGCCGGCGTGCCGCCGTGGAAGCTGCGCGTGCTGCGCGAGCAGGCCCGCGGCTGGGACGACCGGGGCCTGGCCACCGCGATCACGGCCGTGGCGCAGGCGGACGCCGACGTCAAGGGAGCGGCGAGCGACGCCGCCTACGCCCTGGAGCGGATGGTGCTGCGCGTCACGGGCGCCCGCGTCGGGCGCTGAGCCGCCGGACCCGCGCGCGGGGGACGCGAAAGGCGCCGTCCCCTGCGGGGAGCGGCGCCTGACGGTGTGCGGCTGCGGTCAGAGAGACGCGGCGCGCTTGTGGATCGCGGACTTCTTGTTGGCCGCCTGGTTCTTGTGGATGACGCCGGCGGACGCCGCCTTGTCGAGCTTGCGGGCCGCAGCCTTGGCGAGCTCGCGAGCCTGGTCGCCGTCACCGGCCTCGGCGGCCTCGCGGAACTTGCGCACGGCAGACTTCAGCGCCGACTTCACGGACTTGTTGCGCTCGTGCGCAGCCTCGTTCTGCCGGTTGCGCTTGATCTGGGACTTGATGTTCGCCACGGGGCAGGCCTCTGCAGTTCAACGGTCGATGGTCTGGGTGCGGACACGCCGAGTCGGCGGACACGCAAGGGAAAACGATACCAGCGGCCCCGGCGGCCGCCCAAATCGCTGGCCGACGGTGCTCGAGCCGCAGCCGCAGCTCATGCCCAGCCTCGTCGCTGCGCCAGCCAGGCCCAGGACGCCTCCGACCACCAGCGGGAGTGCACGCGCAGGTACGGCGACGTCGGCGGCGCCGGCCGGTCGCGCGCCTCGAGCATGAAGCCGCACAGCATCGCGATCCACGCGTCGACGTGGTCGGGGTCGGCGTCCTCGGTCAACGGGTGCTCGGCGAGGATCGCGTCGGCGTCCAGCCCGTCGCCGTACGCGGAGATCAGCAGGTCCACCACGTCCACCCAGACCGGGCCGAGCGCCGGCCAGTTCCAGTCGCACAGCAGCGCCCGGCCGTCCCCGGTGACCAGGAAGTTGTCGTCCCGGGCGTCGGAGTGCACGAACGCGTCGTTGCCCGGGAACGAGTCGTAGGACGCGACGAGCTCCCGGACCTCGTCGAGGTGCGGCCAGTCGGGCTGGGTCCGCGCGACGTGGTCCCAGCCGGTGAGCAGCCCCGGCAGGTCCTGGGTCATCGGGTTGAGCCGCATCCCGGCCGGCAGCGGGTTCATCCGCTCCGCCACCTCGGTGAGCGTGGCCAGGCAGGCGTCCAGCTCGGGACGCCGCCACGGGCGCCGCGGCGGCCGGCCGTCGATGCACTCGAAGCCGAGCACCACCCACAGCTCGTCCTCGTGGCTCCATAGCAACCGCGGGACCGCAAGACCGTGGGGGAGCAGCGCCAGCTTGCGGACCTCCTCGGCGTAGGACTCGGCGAACGGCGCCTGCGCCTTCTTGCTCGCTGCCTTCACGAACAGCCTCTCGCCGTCCACGCCGGTCAGCCGTGAGGCGAACCCGGGGGTGAACCCGGACCCCTGCGACTCCGCGGTGGCCACGGGGGAGCCGAGCCGCTGCTCGACCAGCGCCCGCACCGCAGGCGGCAGGTGCTGCCACTCGAGCCGTCGCGCGGTGCGCCCGTGGGGCACGTTCGCCACCTCGGCCAGGTCCTGCGGCCCGCTCACGTCCGGTGTCCTCCGATGTCGGTGTGGGTGGGCACCGTACAACGCGCCTCGGCTGCGCCGCCTGCGGCGCGGCGGGCGCCCCGAGCGTGGGAGAATGGCACGCCGTACGACGACCTGCCCGCCTCGCCGACCCGCACCGGGCCCCGGCCGGCGGGCGCAACGCCGCCGAAGACGAGAAAGCTTCCCTGTGTCCCAGCAGCACGCCCCGCTCCCGGGCAAGACCGACCCCGCGATCATCCGGAACTTCTGCATCATCGCGCACATCGACCACGGCAAGTCGACCCTGGCCGACCGGATGCTGCAGTACACCGGGGTCGTGGACGAGCGCCACCAGCGTGCCCAGTACCTCGACCGGATGGACATCGAGCGCGAGCGCGGCATCACGATCAAGAGCCAGGCCGTGCGGATGCCGTGGACGGTGCCCGCCGGCAACGAGGCCGGCGCGGAGCCGGGCACCTACGTGCTCAACATGATCGACACCCCCGGGCACGTCGACTTCACCTACGAGGTCTCGCGCTCCCTCGAGGCGTGCGAGGCCGCCGTGCTCCTCGTCGACGCGGCGCAGGGCATCGAGGCGCAGACCCTGGCCAACCTCTACCTCGCCCTGGGTGCGGACCTGCACATCATCCCGGTGCTCAACAAGATCGACCTGCCGTCCGCGCAGCCCGAGAAGTACGCCGCCGAGCTCGCGCACATCATCGGCTGCGACGAGTCGGACGTGCTGCAGGTCTCGGCCAAGACCGGCTTCGGGGTCGAGCACGTGCTCAACGAGATCGTCCGGCAGACCCCCGCCCCGGTTGGGGACGCCGACGCCCCGCCGCGCGCGCTGATCTTCGACTCCGTCTACGACACCTACCGCGGCGTGGTGACCTACGTCCGCGTCGTCGACGGCAAGCTGAGCCACCGCGACCGGATCAAGATGATGTCGACCGGCGCCACCCACGAGATGCTCGAGGTGGGCGTGATCTCCCCGGAGCCGGTCAAGGCCAACGACCTCGGCGTCGGCGAGGTCGGCTACCTGATCACCGGCGTGAAGGACGTCCGCCAGTCCCGGGTGGGTGACACGGTGACGAGCCAGAACCACGGCGCCACCGAGGCGCTCGGCGGCTACAAGCACCCGAACCCGATGGTGTTCGCGGGGCTCTACCCGATCGACGGCGACGACTACCCGACCCTGCGCGACGCCCTCGACAAGCTGCAGCTCAACGACGCGGCGCTGGCCTACGAGCCGGAGACCTCCGGCGCGCTGGGGTTCGGCTTTCGCTGCGGGTTCCTCGGCCTGCTGCACATGGAGATCGTCCGGGAGCGCCTGGAGCGCGAGTTCAACCTCGACCTGATCTCGACCGCGCCGAACGTGGTCTACGAGGTGATCATGGAGGACGGCACCAAGCACCAGGTCACCAACCCGAGCGAGTACCCCTCGGGCAAGATCGCCGAGGTCCGCGAGCCCGTCGTACGCGCGACGATCCTCAGCCCGAGTGACTTCATCGGCGTGATCATGGAGCTGTGCCAGTCCAAGCGCGGCCAGCTGCAGGGCATGGACTACCTGTCCGAGGACCGCGTCGAGATGCGTTACACGCTGCCGCTGGCGGAGATCGTCTTCGACTTCTTCGACCAGCTGAAGTCGCGCACCAAGGGCTACGCCTCGCTCGACTACGAACCGACCGGCGACCAGGCCGCCGACCTGGTGAAGGTCGACATCCTGCTGCAGGGCGAGACCGTGGACGCGTTCAGCGCGATCGTGCACCGCGACCACGCCTACGCGTACGGCGTCGCGCTGGCCGGCAAGCTGCGCGAGCTGATCCCGCGCCAGCAGTTCGAGGTGCCGATCCAGGCCGCGATCGGCGCCCGGGTGATCGCCCGCGAGACGATCCGCGCGATCCGCAAGGACGTCCTGGCGAAGTGCTACGGCGGTGACATCACGCGCAAGCGCAAGCTGCTCGAGAAGCAGAAGGAGGGCAAGAAGCGGATGAAGATGGTCGGCCGCGTCGAGGTCCCCCAGGAGGCGTTCATCGCCGCGCTGTCGTCCGACTCCGGTCCCACCGACAAGAAGA
>JBQCEF010000124.1:0-7793 GCA_051960495.1 Nocardioides sp.
GCCCGACGAAGAACGCCTCGGCGAGCCCGTCGAAGAACCCGTCGGCGAAGCCGGCCAAGCACCACTGAGCCCCGTCCGGGCGATCGAGCCTGTCGAGATCTCTCCGCCTGCCGCACAGGTCTCGACAAGCTCGACCACCCGGGTGCTGCGCTACACGTAGCGCTCGAGGATGCTCGACTCGGCGAGCCGCGACAGCCCCTCGCGGACGCTGCGGGCCCGGAGCTCGCCGACCCCCTCCACCGTCTGGAGGTCGTCGATGCTCGCCGACAGCAGCTTCTGCAGGCTGCCGAAGTGCTCGACGAGGCGCTCGACCACGGTGGCGGGAAGCCGGGGCACCTTGGCCAGCAGCCGGTAGCCGCGCGGCGTGACCGCGCCGTCGAGGTGCTCGCTGGTGCCGAGGCCGAGCGCGCGGGCCACCGCCGCGATGTCGACCAGGTCGGCCGGGCTGAGCCCCTCGATGTCGGCCAGCACGTCCTCGGCGGTGCGCTTGCGCCGGCTGTGCGGCAGGTAGTCGCGGATGACGAGCTCGCGCTCGAGGTCGACCCCGGTGATCAGCTCGTCGAGCTGGAGCGAGAGCAGCCGGCCGTCGGTGCCGAGGTCGAGCACGTAGTCCTCGATCTCGCGGGCGATCCGGGTGACCATCTCGAGCCGCTGGGCCACCACGGCCACGTCGCGCACCGTGACCAGGTCCTCGATCTCCAGCGCGGACAGCGTGCTCGACACCTCGTCGAGCCGCAGCTTGTAGCGCTCCAGCGTGGCGAGCGCCTGGTTGGCCCGCGAGAGGATCTGCCCGGAGTCCTCGAGCACGTAGCGGGTGGCGCCGACGTACACCGCGATGATCTGCATCGACTGCGACACCGAGATCACCGGGAACCCGGTCTGGCGCGCCACCCGGTCGGCGGTGCGGTGCCGGGTGCCGGTCTCCTCGGAGTAGATCGACGGGTCCGGCATCAGGTGGACCGCCGCGTTGATGATCCGGCTGGCGTCCTTGTCGAGGATGATCGCGCCGTCCATCTTGGCGAGCTCGCGCAGGCCGGTGGAGGTGAACGGCACGTCCAGGGTGAAGCCGCCGGTGGAGATCGACTCCACCACCTTGTCGGTGCCGAGCACCAGCAGCCCGCCGGTGCGGCCCCGCAGGATCCGCTCCAGGCCGTCGCGCAGGGCGGTGCCGGGGGCGATGCTCGCCAGGGTCGCCCGCAGACGCAGAGTGTCGTCCGCGCGCTCGTTCGCTGCCACCTGTTGCCCTCGTCCCTGTTGCTGGTGCGGGCGTCAGTCTAGGGGCTTGCGGACCGGCGCGTCCGCAGACGCCGCCACCGAGGTCAGAGCAGGTCCGAGGGGTCGTTGGGTACGGCGACCCGGTGCCGGTTGGGCGGCCCGCCGAGGTCGAGCACCCGCAACGCGTTGACCAGGTCGGTCGCCTCGAACACCTGCATCCCGTCGACCGTCCGGGCGGCCCGCGGGCCGGACGCGTGCTCGGCGGGGACGATCGCGAAGGAGAACCCGAGCCGCGCCGCCTCGGCGAGACGGCGGGGCAGGTCGCGGACCCGGCGCAGCTCGCCGGCCAGCCCGATCTCGCCGATCGCCACCACGTCGGTCGGCACCGCCACCTGCTTCCACGCCGACGCCACGGACAGCGCGATCGCCAGGTCGCCCGCGGGCTCGGTCACCCGGGCCCCGCCGACGGTCGAGACGAACACGTCGCGGCCGTCGACCTTCGCGCCGCCGCGCTGCTGCAGGACCGCCACGATCATCGAGGTCCGCGCGTTGTCGACCCCGGAGGTCGTGCGGCGCGGCCGCTCGGAGGTGCCCGAGGAGACCAGCGCCTGGATCTCGGCCAGCATCGGCCGGCGGCCCTCCATCGACACCGAGATGCAGGTGCCGGGGACCGGCTCGTGGTGGCGGGCCACGAACAGCTCGGTGGGGTCGGTCACCGGCACGATGCCGTCGCTGGACAGGTCGAAGCAGCCCACCTCGTCGACGGGGCCGAACCGGTTCTTCACCGCCCGCACCATCCGCAGCCGCGAGCTGCGCTCGCCCTCGAAGTGCAGCACCACGTCGACGAGGTGCTCGAGCACCCGCGGGCCGGCGATGGAGCCGTCCTTGGTGACGTGGCCGACCATCACCGTGGCGATGTTCTGGGTCTTGGCGACCCGCACCAGCGCCGCCGCCACCTCCTTGACCTGGGTGACGCCGCCGGGGACGCCCTCGACGTCGGCGGCGCCGATCGTCTGCACCGAGTCGACGACGAGCAGCTGCGGCCGGACCTCCTGGCTGTGGCTGAGGACGGCGCCGAGGTCGGTCTCGGCCGCGAGGTAGAGCTCGTCGTGCACCCCACCGGTCCGGTCGGCCCGCAGCCGCACCTGCGACGCGGACTCCTCCCCGGTGACGTAGAGCGTGCGCAACCCCGAGCGGGCCGTCTGCGCGGCCACCTCGAGCAGCAGGGTCGACTTGCCGACCCCGGGCTCGCCGGCGAGCAGGACGGCGGCGCCGCGGACCATGCCGCCGCCGAGGACCCGGTCGAGCTCGGGCACGCCGCTGGTCCGCGCGCTGGAGTCCTCCACCGGCACTGAGGCGATCGGCACCGCCGGCGTGGAGACCGGTCCCGCCGCGGTCCGCCCCACCGGCGCCCCCGCCTCGGCGACGCTGCCCCAGGCCTGGCACTCGCCGCACCGGCCGACCCACTTCGCGGTCTCCCAGCCGCACTCGGCGCAGCGGTAGCTGGGACGGGCCTTCGGCTTGGGGCGGCTGCTCATGACCGGGACGTTAGGCGAGCCCGCCGACAGTCCGTTGCAGGCGCGTCGGCGGCGCCCGTGGTTATCATTTGATCGTTCCATCCGCCGCGAGGGCCGACGATGGGGGAGGCGATGACGGCACGACCGCACGAGAGCGCGCCCACGCTGGCCACCGTCGCCGCCGAGGCCGGGGTCTCCCGGCAGACCGTCTCCAACGCGCTCAACAGCCCCGACCTGCTCCGCCCGGAGACGCTCGAACGGGTCCAGGAGGCGATCGAGCGCCTCGGCTACTCGCCCAACCGCGCCGCGCGCAGCCTGCGGACCCGCAGCTCGCACCTCATCGGCCTGCGGGTCGAGCCCGCGGTCGAGGACAGCGCCAACGCCCTGATGGACCGGTTCGTGCACTCCCTGGTCGAGAGCACCCGCGACGTCGGCTACCACGTGCTGCTGTTCACGGGGACCGCCGCCGGGACGGACGCGAGCGAGGACAACACCAACCCCCAGGACAGCGTGGACGGGTACGACGAGCTGCTGCGGTCCGCGGCCGTGGACGCCTTCATCGTCACCGACACCTACCGCGGCAACCCGCAGGCCGCCTGGCTGCAGCGCAAGGGGGTGCCGTTCGTCGCCTTCGGCCGCCCCTGGGGCCAGGCCGGCGCGCTGCACCCGTGGGTCGACGTCGACGGGCGCGCCGGCGTGATGCTGGCGGTCGACCACCTCGTCGAGCGGGGTCACCAGCAGATCGCCTGGATCGGCTGGCAGAAGGGTTCCTACATCGGCGAGGACCGTCGAAGCGGCTGGGCCGACCGGATGCACGAGCACGGTCTGGCGACCAGCAAGCTCAGTGCCCGCGGCGACGACACGCTCGACTTCGGCCGGCGGGCCGCGCACGCCCTGCTCGACTCCGAGGCCGCGCCCACGGCGTTCGTCTGCGTCAGCGACACCGTCGCGATGGGCGTGCTGCGGGCGCTGTCCGAGCGGGGCCTGCGCGCCGGCCGCGAGCTCGCCGTGGTCGGCTTCGACGACTCGGTGGCGGCCCAGGTCACCACCCCCGCGCTCACCTCGGTGCGGCAGCCGCTCGAGGAGGTCGCGGTCGAGATCGTGCGTTACCTCGGAGACCTGCTGCACCACCGGCCGATCCTCGAGCTCGGCTGCACGCTCACCCCGACCCTGTCGGTCCGGGCCAGCTCCTGACCGTCAGGGCGTGGTGAGCCCGTCGGCCACGAACCGCCCGTCCTTGCAGTGCACCTGGGCGGTCACGTCTCCGCCCTCCCACAGCGACCCCCTCACGTCGTCGGGTCCGAGCTGCGGGTCGGTGTGCTCGTCGGCGTGCACGGTCACGCGCGTGTCGACGTACTCCGCAGGCCCCTTGGTGACCCAGGCGGTGAGCCGGTACGGCGGCCGGATGTCGCCGTCGAACCGGACCTCGCGCGACGACTCGACGCCGAGCCACTGACCGGTCATCGCGAACGTCTCCGCGCCCGTGCACCGGACCGGCTCGAACCAGACCCGTGCCGCCGGCGGGAAGTCGAGGTCGTCGCGCACGTAGAGCTGCCCGTGGCTCAGGAACCCCCGGCCCAAAGGCACGTCGCGGAGCTCGACGACCTCGATGTCCTCGTCGGGCGAGGCGCCGTTGCCGTCGTCGCAGCCCAGGCGCGTCGCGGTGCCGGCCGGTCGTGTCGTCGCGGGCATCCGCTGCAGCTCGCCGTGCCCGTGGTAGCGGTGACCGTCGTACCGCACCAGGTCCGCGCACGACGCGGCTCCCCCGGCGTCGGCTCTTCCGGCGTCGGTGCTCCCGGAGCAGCCCGCGAGCAGCAGCAGGACCAGCGCGGCGACGGGCTTCATGTCCTTGTGACGCACCGGGCCACGAACCGGTTGCACCCGCTCAGAAGTGCCGCCACCACAGGTTCACGGCGTAGTCGACCTCGAGCCCCTCGTGCCCTGCCAGGGCCGGCTCGGCGACCTCCGCCGGCAGCTCGATGCGTACGACGGCCTCCAGGTCGGCGCGCGAGGAGAACGACCACCGGATGTCGAGCGGGGTGCGCGACCACCCGTGCCGCGACCAGAACCGCTCCACGGCGACGGGGTCGACCTCGGGGTAGCCGCGCCGGAACCACGACCCGAACGTGCTGCGGGTGGCGTCGTTGTCGATCACGAAGGCCGTGCCGCCACGCCGTACGACACGGTCGAGCTCGGCGAGGCCGGGCTCGCAGCCGGGTCCGAAGAAGTAGGCCCACCGGGCGTGCACGACGTCGACGGAGGCGTCCGGCAGCGGGAGGTCCTGGGCGGCGCCGGTGAGGACCGTGACGTTGGCCAGCCGTGAGGTCCGCCGCCTCGCGACCGCGGCGAGGTCGTGGTGCGGCTCGACGCCGGTGACGCGGCGGGCCGTGGCCGCCCAGCGGGGGAGGTGGAACCCGGTGCCGCAGCCGACGTCGAGGACGTCGCGTCCGGCCCAGGAGCACACCGACGCCATGGCGGACTCGATGAGCCCGTCGGGGTCGACGGCACGGTTCTCGACCTCGTAGGTCTGCGGGTGGTGCCAGATGTTCGGGCTCGGCACGGCACCCGCGACGGTCCGGCTCACCGGGTCAGATCCGTACGACGCCGTTCGCCGTCTGGAACTTCGCCGCGATGATGCCGGGCGTGCCGTGGGGGGCGACCCACTCGACCCGGACGTCCTCGAGGGGCTCCGACACGTGGTCGCCGAGCCACTCGCTGACCCGGTTCGGGTCGCCGGCGATCTCGAGGCACTCGAGGTGCACGTGGTCGGTCGCGCCGGCCGAGGGGTGCAGGTCGTCGGGCGACTCCCACTGCACGAAGAACGGCAGCTGCGGGTCGGACTGCAGGCCCTGCACGCCGATCTGCTTCCAGCGCAGCTCGACACCGTCGGGACGGTGCCGGTTGCCGTCGACGGCCTCGCGGCCGAGCCGCCGCTCGACGACGGAGATGTCGGGGACGGAGACGACCCAGCCGAG
This sequence comes from Nocardioides sp., assembly GCA_051960495.1. Lineage (GTDB taxonomy): Bacteria > Actinomycetota > Actinomycetes > Propionibacteriales > Nocardioidaceae > Nocardioides_B. Next base: position 5,708 of record JBQCEF010000124.1, read on the forward strand.
CCAGCCGCCGCCCGCCTCGGAGCGGGCCCGCACGGCCTGGCCGAACGGCGCCTTGTCCGAGGCCGGGTGGTCGAGCACCCCGACGACCTCGAGGTAGGTGCCCTGGCTCAGCGGCAGCACCCGGTTGACGGTGCCGAAGCGTGGATGGATGCCCCCGTCGCGGAACTCCTCACCGAGCAGCTCGCCGAGACGCGCGGCGGTGCTGTCGAGCCCGTCCGGTCCGGCGGCGTAAGAGAGATGGTCCAAGCGCATGCACAGCATTGTCACCGGCGCTTCGACGCCGCCGGACATCGGGGTCGGAAGACCCCTTGTGCGATCGGTGACCCCGGTGAAAAGTGGGCACCCAGGGCCCGGTCCGGGCAACGGTTCGAGGAGGCGCGTCCACGTGTCAGGGAAGCAGGCGGCAGCTCAAGCAGGCAAGGACGGTGGCCCGGTCGCGGACCGGGCGGATGCGATCCGCAACGTGGCCCTCGTGGGCCCGGCGGGTTCAGGCAAGACCACACTGGTCGAGACGCTCCTCGTCTCGGCCGGTGTGCTGAACCGGGCAGGTTCGACGGTGGACGGCACCACGGTCTCCGACTTCGACGAGGCCGAGCACCGCCAGCAGCGGTCGATCGGGCTGTCGCTCGCGCCGCTGGTGCACGAGGGCACGAAGATCAACCTGCTCGACACCCCCGGCTACGCCGACTTCGTGGGCGAGCTGCGGGCCGGTCTGCGGGCGGCGGACTGCGCGCTGTTCGTGCTCGCCGCCAACGAGGGAGTCGACGAGCCGACCCGGACCCTGTGGCGCGAGTGCGCCGAGGTCAACATGCCCCGCGTCGTCGTGGTCACCAAGCTCGACCACGCCCGCGCCGACTACGACGGCGTCGTCGCCCAGGCCCAGGCCGCGTTCGGCGACAAGGTCGTCCCCGTCTACCTGCGCGAGGGGGACCGGCTCGTCGGGCTGCTCTCCGACGACCACGCCCACGACGACCAGCGCGGGGCGCTGATCGAGGCGGTCATCGAGGAGTCCGAGGACGAGACCTTGATGGAGCGCTTCCTCGGCGGCGAGGAGGTCGACCGCGACCTGCTGGTCACCGACCTCGAGCGGGCCGTCGCGCGCGGGTCGTTCCACCCGGTGCTCCCGGTGGACTCCTCCAACGCGGTCGGGGCGACCGAGCTGCTCGACCTGATCGTGTCGGGCTTCCCCTCGCCGGCCGAGCACCCGATGCCCGAGGTGTTCACCCCCGAGGGCAAGCCGGGCCCGCAGCTCAGCTGCGACCCGGACGGCCCGCTGGTCGCCGAGGTCGTGAAGACCACCTCCGACGCGTACGTCGGGCGGGTCAGCCTGGTCCGCGTCTTCTCCGGGACGATCCTGCCCGACGCCACCGTGCACGTGTCCGGGCACTTCTCCTCGTTCTTCGGCGACGCCGAGAAGCAGGCCGGTCACGCCGGGGTGCACGAGGACCACGACGAGGACGAGCGGATCGGCGCGCTGTCCACGCCGCTCGGCAAGAACCTGCGCCCGACCGACCGGGTCGTCGCCGGCGACATCTGCGCGGTCGGCCGGCTCAGCCGCGCCGAGACCGGCGACACCCTGTCCGACAAGGACAACCCGCTGGTGCTCAAGCCCTGGTCGATGCCCGAGCCGCTGCTGCCGCTGGCCATCTCGGCCCGGGCCAAGGCCGACGAGGACAAGCTCGGCACCGGCCTGCAGCGGCTGGCCGCCGAGGACCCCACCCTGCGGATCGAGCACAACGCCGAGACCCACCAGATCGTGTTGTGGTGCATGGGCGAGGCCCACGCCGACGTCGTGCTGGACCGGCTCGAGAACCGGCACGGCGCCGCGGTCGACCAGGTCGAGCTGCGGGTGCCGCTGCGCGAGACGTTCGTGACCAAGGGCGAGGGCCACGGCCGGCACGTCAAGCAGTCGGGTGGCCACGGCCAGTACGCCGTCTGCGACATCACCGTCGAGCCGCTGCCCCAGGGGTCCGGGTTCGAGTTCGTCGACAAGGTCGTCGGCGGTGCCGTGCCACGCCAGTTCATCCCCTCGGTGGAGAAGGGCGTCCGCTCCCAGATGGAGAAGGGCCTCGTCGCGGGCTACCCC
>JBQCEF010000125.1:0-6680 GCA_051960495.1 Nocardioides sp.
CGAAGCGATAGACCAGGTTCAGGACCGCGCGTCCGTTCATCTGCATCCGCTTCACGCCGGCAGAACCGATGATGCGGTCCGAACCGTGTTGCCGCACGCACCAGTAGCCGAAGCCGTGCTCCTCCCAGTGGCGGACCCAGCGGGACAGCAGCGCAGCCGTCTCGCCGCTGGTCTCGAGCCGGTCGGACGGGTTGTGCTCGACGGTGCGCGGGTCCCCGAGGATCGCGAACACCCCCGGCGCGTCGGTCACCACGGGCCGGGCCAGCCACAAACGCTCGGTCACCGTCTCGTCAGAGCCCACCGGTGGATCGTCGCATGCGCTGGATCTGGACGCGCCTCGGCGTCACAGCGCGGAGGCCAACAGCTCGGCGAACAGCGCGTGCTCGTCGGCCACCCGCTCGTCGAGCCCCCGCGCGGCGAACCAGGTGCAGACGTTGCGGCAGTCCCGCATCAAGAAGTCCATGCCGGTCGGGTTCGCGACGATGTCCACGACCTGGGGCAGGTCGATGATCACCAGTCGCTCGCCGGCCGCGAGGATGTTGTACGGCGACAGGTCACCATGGGCGACCCCGTGCCGGGCGAGCTCGGCCATCGCGTCGCGCAGCTGGTCGAAGTACGAGCGCAGCAGCCGAGGTTCGGGCCGGGTCTGGGCCAGCCGGGGCGCCGCCTCGCCGTCGACCTGCACGAACTCCATGAGGATCTCGGTTCCGTCGATCTGAACGGGGTAGGGCACGGGCACGCCGGCGAGCCAGAGACGGCGCAGCGCCTCCCACTCCGCCCCCGCCCACTGCCCGGCGGCGAGCTCGCGCCCGTGGGCGGTCTTCTTGGCCAGTGCGCGCGCGTCGCGGGAGCGGCGGGTGCGACGGCCCTCGGTGTAGGCGCTGCTGCGGTGGAAGCTGCGGTGCTCCTCGCCGCGGTAGCGCTTGGCGGCGAGCACGACGCTCTGCGCCGCGTCGTCGGGCACGGCGCGCTCGAGCAGGAAGACGTCGGCCTCCTTGCCCGTCTTGAGCACGCCGAGCTCGGTGTCGATCGCGGCCTGGGAGGTGACCACCCAGTCGGGGCGGGGCTCCGGGCCGCGGCAGAGCGGCTCGACGCTCAGCCAGGTGGACCAGCGCTGGCCGTCGTCGGGGTCGTCGAAGGCCTGGAAGTCGAAGACGAACTCCGGGCGAATGTCGTCCGGCGCGTCGCCGTCAGAGGGTCGTTCAGAGGTGAGTCGTTCAGAGAACGGGGTGGTGCCGGTGTCGAAGGACATCGTGGTGGTGGCTCCGTCGGTGAGAGGTGAGTCGGGCGGTGGGCATGCCGAAGGCAAGGACGCGCATCTTCAACTCCTCTCGACGGGGCCGGCCGCAGAACGGCACGACCGACGGTCACGTGGGTCCCAGGGTGGCGCGGCCCGCGGACTCCGCGCAACCGAATTATTCGGCGCCGGTCGGCCGTAGACTGCCGGTGCCGTCGCATCCGACCCAGGGGAACCCGTCTCGTGCCTGCTCGTCTCGCCCGTCCTCGCCGTGCCGCCGTCGCGACCGCGACCTGCTGCGGGCTGCTGCTCGCCGGTGCCGCGCTGCCGTCGGGTGCCGTCGAGGCGCCCGCCGTCGCCGGCGCCGCCGGGATCGGTGACGCCTACTTCCCCACGGACGGCAACGGCGGGTACGACGTCTCCCACTACGACATCTCCGACTCCTACGACGTCGCGACCGGACAGCTCGACGGCACCACGGTGGTCACGGCCGAGACCACCGAGAACCTGTCGTCGTTCAACCTCGACCTGGTGCTCGCCGTCGACGGCGTGGAGCTGGGTGTCGGCGGCGGCGCACCGGTCCGGCTCACCCGAGGCAGCGGCCCGGGCACCTTCCACAAGTCGGGCAAGCACGAGCTCGTCGTACGGCCCGCCGCACCGACCCCGGCGGGCACCGGCCTGACCGTTCGCGTCGACTACCACGGCCGCCCGGCCGACATCGGCTACCGCAAGAACAAGCCGTGGCTGCGCAACGCCGGCGAGACGATGGCCACCAACGAGCCGCAGATCGCCCCGTGGTGGTTCGCCGCGAACGACCACCCCAGCGACAAGGCGACCTTCGACATCGAGCTCGCGGTGCCGTCCGGGCAGCAGGCCATCAGCAACGGCGTGCTGCTGGGGCACGAGGACGACGGGGCCTGGTCGACCTGGCGCTGGCGGATGGCCCAGCCGATGGCGCCCTACCTCGCCTTCTTCGCGGCGGGGCGGTTCGTCGTCGAGCAGGGGACCCGGGCCGGCTTCCCCTACGTCAACGCGGTGAGCAAGCAGCTCTCCGCGGGCAACCGGACGCGGGCCCTGAAGCTGATGCGGCGGACACCCAAGATCGTGGCGTGGCTGCAGAGCCAGTTCGGCGACTACCCCTACGAGTCCACCGGCGGCGTGACGACCGCGCTCTACAGCGGCTTCGCGCTGGAGAACCAGTCGCGGCCGACGTATCCCTACCTGGGCAACGGGTCCTATGCGCGCACCACGGTCGTGCACGAGCTCGCGCACCAGTGGTTCGGCGACCAGGTGTCGGTGCACCGCTGGCGCGACATCTGGCTCAACGAAGGCTTCGCCAGCTGGGCGGAGTGGCGCTACGACGAGGCGCACGGGCGCCGCTCCGCACAGCGGACGCTGCTGAACCACTACGCCGCCTACATGCGCTCGGACCCGCTGTGGAAGCTCGAGATCGGCGACCCCGGGCCCAAGAAGCTGTTCGCCTACCCCGTCTACGAGCGCGGCGCGATGGCGCTGCAGGCGCTGCGGCACCGGATCGGCAACCGCGACTTCATGCGCGTGCTGCGCACCTGGGTCATCCGGCACCAGGACGGCACGGGCCGGGTGGCCCAGTTCCGCAGGCTGGCGGAGGATGTGAGTGGGCAGCACCTGCGCCGGTTCTTCAAGGTGTGGCTCCACACCGGGCAGAAGCCGGCGCGCACCAAGGCGAACGGACTTCGATAGGAGGACGGCGGTGGCCGACTACCGCACCGAGCACGAACGCAGCATCACCGACCCGGAGGGCTTCTGGGGGGAGCAGGCGCGGCTGGTCGACTGGGTACGACGCCCCACCCGCGTCCTCGACAAGGACCGGCCCCCGTTCTACCGGTGGTACCCCGACGGGACGCTGAACACCTGCTACAACGCCCTGGACCGCCACGTCGTCGCCGGGCACGCCGACCGGACGGCCTTGGTCTACGACAGCCCGGTCACCGGCACGGTGCGCCGCTACAGCTACGCCGAGCTGCTCGAGCAGGTCGCCGCCTTCGCCGGGGTGCTGCGGAGCTTCGGCGTCGAGAAGGGTGACCGGGTCGTCATCTACATGCCGATGATCCCCGAGGCGGTCATCGGCATGCTCGCCTGTGCCCGTCTCGGTGCGGTGCACTCGGTGGTCTTCGGGGGCTTCGCCCCGCACGAGCTCGCCATCCGGATCGACGACGCGCGCCCCAAGGTGGTGCTCTCCGCGTCCTGCGGCATCGAGCCGTCGCGCGTGGTGGAGTACAAGCCGATGCTCGACCGCGCGCTCGACCTCGCCGAGCACAAGCCGGACGTGTGCGTGGTCAAGCAGCGACCGCAGTCGGAGGCGTCCATGGTCGACGGCCGCGACGTCGACTGGGACGTCGTGATGCGCGCGGGCCGCACCTCGCCGGCGGAGTGCGTCGAGGTGGCCGCGACCGACCCGCTCTACGTGCTCTACACCTCCGGCACCACGGGCAAACCCAAGGGCATCGTCCGCGACAACGGCGGGCACGCGGTCGCGATGGCCTGGTCGCTGCCGAACATCTACGACGTGCACGGCGGGCAGGTCTGGTGGGCCGCCTCCGACGTCGGCTGGGTCGTCGGCCACTCCTACATCGTCTACGCGCCGTTGATCAACGGCGCCACGACCGTGCTCTACGAGGGCAAGCCGGTCGGCACGCCGGACGCCGGCGCGTTCTGGCGGGTCGTCGCCGAGCACGGCGTGGAGGCGCTGTTCACCGCCCCCACCGCGATCCGGGCGATCAAGAAGGAGGACCCGGACGGCCGGCTGCTCGCCGACCACGACGTGTCCTCGATGCGCACGCTCTTCCTGGCGGGGGAGCGGCTCGACCCCGAGACCTACGCGTGGGCCACCGAGCGGCTGGGCATCCCGGTGGTCGACAACTGGTGGCAGACCGAGACGGGCTGGCCGATCGCCTCGAACCTGCGCGGCCTCGAGCCGATGCCGATCAAGCCCGGGTCGCCGACGGTGCCCGTCCCCGGCTATGCCGTCGAGGTGCTCGACGAGCGCGGCGCACCGGTCCCGGCCGGCACCGAGGGGGCGATCTGCCTTCGGTTGCCGTTGCCGCCCGGCACCCTCCCGACGCTGTGGGGCGACGACGAGCGGTACGTCGCGTCGTACCTCTCGGCCTACGACGGCTACTACCTCTCCGGCGACGGCGGATACCTCGACGAGGACGGCTACCTCTACGTGATGGGCCGCACCGACGACGTGATCAACGTGGCCGGGCACCGGCTGTCGACCGGGTCGATGGAGGCGGTGCTCGCCGCGCACCCGGCCGTCGCGGAGTGCGCGGTGATCGGCGTGCACGACCCGTTGAAGGGCCAGCTGCCGCGCGGCTTCGTCGTGCTGAAGGCGGGCGTGCAGGACGATCCCGACGAGATCGGCCGCGAGCTGATCGCGATGGTGCGCGACGAGATCGGCGCGGTGGCGGCCTTCAAGGACGTCACGGTCGTGGGCGGGCTGCCGAAGACCCGGTCGGGCAAGATCCTGCGCAAGACGATGCGCGAGATCGCCGACGGCAAGGACGCGGCCGTGCCCTCGACGATCGAGGACCCGGGGGTGCTGGACACCATCCGCCCGCAGCTGCGCCGCGGGGACTGATCCGGCTCAGGCGCGGGTGCGGTGGGCCGGCGGCCAGCCGTCGTCCTGGGGACTCGGCTCGCGGCGGGCCCGCTGGCGCGGCACGATGCCCTCGCGCAGCAGCAGCCGGGCGTGCTCGAGCTCGACGGGCCGCGACCACAGGAAGCCCTGCCCCAGCGTGCAGCTGGCGTCCTCGAGCCAGGCCGCCTGCTCGGGAAGCTCGACGCCCTCGGCGACCGTCACCAGCCGCATGGTGCGGCTCATCGCGATGATCGCCTCGGTCACCGACGCGCCGTGGGTGCCGGCGCAGACCTGGTCGACGAAGGACTTGTCGACCTTGAGCATGTCCACCGGCAGCTTGGAGAGGTAGCTGAGCGAGCTGTACCCGGTGCCGAAGTCGTCGATGGCGACGCGGACACCGAGCTCGCGCAGGGTGGCCAGCCGCTCGATCGCCGGCGCCATGTCGTCGAGCAGCATGCTCTCGGTGATCTCCAGGACCAGCCGGTGGGCCGGGAGCGCAGCGCGTTGGAGCGCGGAGCGGACCTGGTCGACGAAGTCGGGCTCGGAGACCTGCTGCGCGGCGATGTTCACCGCGACCGTGGGGTGCTGCCGGTCCGACTGCAGGCCGGCCGCGGCGCGGCACGCCTCGCGGAGCACCCAGGTGCCGAGCTGGACGATCAGGCCGCTCTGCTCGGCGATCGGGATGAAGTCGTTGGGCGGGATGAGGCCCCGGGTGGGGTGCTGCCAGCGCACGAGCGCCTCGAAGCCGGTGATCCGGTCCGTGCCGAGGTCGACCGTGGGCTGGTAGTGCAGCACCAGCTGCTCGTCGAGGATGGCGCGCTGCAGCTCGCCGCGCAGCTCGAGGCGTTCCAGGGCAGCGGCGTGCAGGTCGGACTCGTAGACGGCGACCGTGGACTTGCCGCGGTCCTTGGCCCAGTACATCGCCACGTCGGCGTTGCGCAGGACCTCCTCGCCGGTGGTGCTTCCCGCGACGGCCTCGGCGATACCGATGCTGGCCCGGACGGCGACGGAGGTGCCCTCGATGTAGAACGGTTCGGTCAGCAGGTGCTGGATCCGGCTGGCGACCGTGCTGGCCAGGGCGAGGTCGCCGCCCTCGAGCAGGATCGCGAACTCGTCGCCGCCGAGCCTGGCGGCGGTGTCGCCCGGCCCGAGCGCGCGGGCGATGCGCTTGCCAGCCTCGATGAGGATCTGGTCGCCGGCGCCGTGGCCGCGGCTGTCGTTGACGTGCTTGAAGTCGTCGAGGTCGCACAGCAGCACGGTCAGGGGGGCGGGTCGGCTGGCCTGGCGGGAGAGCGCGTGCGCGAGCCGGTCGGCGAACAGCTGCCGGTTGGCCAGCCCGGTGAGGGCGTCGTGGAACGACTGGTGGGAGAGCTGCTCCTGCAGGCTGTGCCGCTCGGTGACGTCGCGGGCGTTGAGCACCCAGCCGAGCACGGACGGGTCCTGGCTGAGGTCGGTGACCGTCCCCTCGAACACCAGGTTGCGGCCGTCGGAGTGGGGGATGCGCAGCTCGATGTGCTGGTCGCCGAGACGACGGCTCATGAGGTTGCGGGCGAGCGTGGCGGCGTCCTCCGCCGAGAGCAGGTCGACGAGCCGGCGTCCCTCGAGACGCTCCGGCGGGATGCCGAGCAGGTCGAAGGCCGAGGGACTGACGAAGCTGATCGTCGAGTCGTGGTCGAGGACGGTGATCAGGTCGGTGCTGTTCTGGACCAGCGCGAGCTGGCGGCGCTCGTTGGCGTCGAAGGCCTGCTTGCGCGCCAAGGCGCCCTCGACCGAGCGGTGCCTGCGCAGCATCCGCCGGAACGCCAGCAGCCACCCCAGCGT
>JBQCEF010000126.1:0-2910 GCA_051960495.1 Nocardioides sp.
GGGTTGACGGTGGTCGAGGTGCCGATCGAGTTCGTCGAGCGCGTGCGGGGCGAGTCGAAGATGGACCGGGCGGTCGCCACCGAGTCGCTGCGCCGGATCACCCGGTGGGGGCTGACCGAGCGGCGCCGCCAGGCTCGCGACGTACTCTCGAAGGTGCAGCGCGGCCGGGCTCCGGCGCGCTGAACCGAGCGATCTGGAGGACCCGTGCGCAAGTGGATTCCCTGGTGGCTGCTGGTGCTGCTGTTCGTGGTGGTGCCGGTCGCCGAGGTCTACCTGCTGATCCAGGTCGGCCAGGCCATCGGGGGCTGGTGGACGGTCCTGCTGCTCCTCGGCAGCGGGTTCCTGGGTGGCTACCTGGTCAAGCGTGAGGGCGCGCGCGCCTGGCGGGCGCTGCAGACCGCGCTCGCCGAGCACCGGATGCCCGCGCGTGAGCTCGCCGACGGCGCCCTCGTCCTCGTGGGCGGGACGTTGCTGCTCACCCCGGGCTTCATCTCCGACGCCGCCGGGCTCGCCTGCATCCTGCCGGTGACCCGGCCGCTGATGCGACGGGTCCTCACCAAGGTCGTGACCCGCAAGCTGGCGGGCGGCTCGTCGTACGCCGCCTTCACGATGCGCCGGCCGGGCGAGGGGCCGCAGGCACGACAACTCCCCGGGACCGACGAGTCGGTCGTCCGGGGCGACGTCGTGGACTAGGGCCTGCTCGGCCTCAGGCCGACTTGGCCTTCTTCTTGCTCGGCCGGTGCAGGTGCGCGGGGCCGATCTCGCCGCCGCGCAGCAGCTCGAGACGCTCCGACAGGATCTCCTCGAGCTCCTTGACCGAGCGCCGCTCGAGGAGCATGTCCCAGTGGGTGCGGACCGGCTTCTCGGCCTTCACCTCGCGCTCCTGGCCGTGCTTGCTCAGCGCCTCGGCGCCGCAGCGCGGGCACTCCCAGACCGCCGGGATCTCGGCCTCGACCGACATCGGGATCTCGAACTCGTGCCCCTCCGGGCAGGCGTAGCCGATGTTCTGCCGCGCAGCGAACTCGATGCCGCGCTCGTCCTCAAAGCTCTGGCCCCCGAGGCGGGCGCCGCGTAGTGTCCGCTCTCCCATGAGCCACCTCCTGGTGTCTGGATTCCCCGTGTACGTGCAGGTGGCCGCGCCGGGCGTTCGGGTCGACGATCCGACGGGCACCTCGTGAGTCACAACGAACGGTCAGGCCGAGAGATTCCCGACCGGGGCCCCCGTTGCGCCGTCCTGTGTGATGACGGTACCCACTCCGGGGCCCGGGCACACAATCGCTTGCAGGTTCAACCGGGGGTTCTGGAGGCGCGCGTGACCCACGCCACACCCGCACGACCTGCCGCCGACCGCTGGGGTCAGACGACGACGGGCTCCTCGTTGCCGGCCTCGCGGATCCCGGCGCGGACGTCGACCCGGGCGAGCAGCGCCCCACCGACCAGGAAGAACACGATCAGCGCGAAGATCGCCGGCCGGTAGGAGTCGGTCCACTGGTGCACCAGGCCGAAGACCAGGGTGCCGAACCAGCTGGTGCCGCGTTCGGCGGCCTGGTAGAGGCTGAAGTACTCCGCCTCGCGGCCGCGGGGGATGAGCAGGCTGAAGAACGACCGGGACAGCGCCTGCGTGCCGCCCATCACCAGCCCGATCCCCACCGCGAGCACCAGGAACAGCGCGATGTTGCGTGCGGGCAGGAAGAACGCCGCCGTGACGACGAGCATCCACACCGCGAGGCCCACGAGGATCACCCGCTTGCTGCCCCAGCGCTCGGCCGCCTTGCCGAACAACAGCGCGCCGCCGAAGGCCACGAACTGGACGAGGAGGATCGTGGCGATCAGCACCGAGGTGCCGAAGTCGAGCTGCTTCTCGCCGTAGGTCGACGCCGAGACGATGACCGTCTGGATGCCGTCGTTGTAGAACAGGTAGGCCAGCAGGAACGTCAGGGTGACGGGGTAGTTGCGCAGGTCGCGCAGCGTGTTCCAGAGCTGGCCGAAGCTCTGCCGCACCAGGTTGCCCTGCTCGGGGACCACGGCCGCCGGTGGCCGGTTGCGGATCCCGCGGTAGGGGATCAGTGTGAACGCCGCCCACCAGACCGCCGCCGACAGCAGGCTCACCCGCACGGCCATCCCGGTCGACATGCCGAGGCTCTCGTGCAGGGTGACGACCGCGAGGTTGGCCGCCAGCAGCAGGCCGCCGCCGAGGTAGCCGAGCGCCCAGCCACGCGAGGAGACCCGGTTGCGCTCGTCGGGCGTGGAGATCTCGCACAGGATCGCGTCGTACACCACCAGTGACGAGCCGAGGCAGATGTTGGCCACGAACAGCAGCACCGCGCCGAGCTGCCAGTCGGACCCGGTGACGAGGAACATGCACGCGGCGGCGAGGCTGCCCGTCCACGCGAAGCCGGCCATGATCTGCTTCTTGCGCGCCGAGCGGTCGGCCGCGGCGCCGACGACCGGGAGCACGAGCGCCGAGACGATCGTGGCCAGCGTCACCACGTAGGCGACCAGCGAGCCGGGGGAGACCGCGAGCCCCAGCACGCTCAGGTCGGCCGTGCAGGGCCGGTCGGCGTCGCCGACGAAGCCGCAGGCGGCCTGCTCGGCCACCGAGATCAGGTAGGGCGCGAACAGCACGGTACCGATCGTGGTGACGTAGGCCGAGTTGGCCCAGTCGTACCAGTACCAGGCGCGCTGCTCCTTGCGCCGGGCGAGCGGCTCGAGGTTCGCGATGCCGGCGGGCGTGCTCATGCGGCGGTTCCCATCCACTGGCCGCGCGCGACGAGTACGTCGCGCAGCTGGTCGGTCCGGTCGGTGAAGATGCCGTCGACGCCGAGGTCCAGCAACCGGTGCATCTCCGACTCCGCGTCGATCGTCCAGACGTGGACCTGTGCGCCGGCCGCGTGGACCCGGCGGACGAAG
>JBQCEF010000127.1:0-3488 GCA_051960495.1 Nocardioides sp.
GTACTCGTCCATGTCGAAGGTCGTCAGCATGACCACCCGCGTCCCGCCCCCGGCGGAGGTGATCTGCCGGGTGGCGTCGATGCCGTCGAGCCCGGGCATGCGCACGTCCATCAGCACGACGTCCGGCGCGAGCTCGGCGACCATCCGGACCGCCTCGTGGCCGTCGCCCGCCTCGCCGACCACCTCGAGGTCGGGCTCGATCTCGAGGATCATCCGGAAGCCGCGACGGACCAGCGCCTGGTCGTCGGCGATCAGCACCCGCACCCGGTCCCGGGCGTCGGCAGCGGCCGCGCTCACGCCGGCTCCAGGGGCAGCGTCGCGACGAGCTCGAATCCGCCGTCCGCGCCCGGCTGGGCGACCAGGTCGCCGCCGTACACCGCGACGCGCTCGCGCAGGCCGAGCAGCCCGTGTCCGGCCTCGGGAGCGGTGACCGGCGCCCCGTCGTCGCGGACGGACAGCTCGAGCCGGTCCGCGGCGTAGGCGATGCGGACCACCGCCCGGGCCGGGCTCACGGCGTGGCGCAGCGTGTTGGTCAGGCCCTCCTGGACCAGGCGGTAGGCGGTCAGGTCGAGCCCCGGCGCGAGCGGCCGCGGCTCGCCGGTCACGTCGAGGTCGACCGGGAGGCCGGAGTCGCGGAACTTCGCCAGCAGGTGCCGCAGCTCGCCGAGGCCCGGCGGTGGCTCGCGGTCGGCGTCGCCGCCGGCGTCACGCAGCACGCCGACCATCCGGCGCATCTCCGCGAGCGCCTCCCGACCGACGCTCTCGACCGTCTCGAGCGCCTGCCGCTCGACGGCCTGGTCGGGGTGGAGGCGGCGTCGTACGGCGGAGGCCTGGACGGTCATCACGCTGACGCTGTGACCGATCACGTCGTGGAGCTCGCGCGCGATCCGGTTGCGCTCCTCGGCCACCGCGCGGGAGGCCCGCTGCTCGCGGACGAGCCGGCGCTGCTCGGCGGCCTGGCTGGTGGCGCGCACCAGGGCCCCGATGAGCCAGGCGATCACCCACGGCGAGAGCCAGACGAGCGCCAGCCTGCGCTGGGACCAGCTGAGCTCGGTCGGGTCGAACCAGACCCACCCCAGCCACAGCACGAGGACCATCGGCAGGGCCCACCAAGCCGAGTGCCGGCGCTCCCACCGCGCCACCGAGTAGCCCGCGATGCAGCCTGCCAGCGCCACGCCGTTGCCCTCCGGCGACCCGAACACGGCGAACTCGGCGACGCTGACGGCCACGATCGCGGCCAGGGTGGCCAGCGGGGCGGTCCGGCGGCCGAGCAGGAGCAGCGCGGTCACGGCGTACAGCAGCGCCTGCGCCCAATGCGGACCCTGACGGTGGGTGGCGAGCACGCCCCACCAGGCCTCGAGCTGCCCGAGCACGAGGACCACCGCGACGACGGCGGCGTCGAACGCCCAGGAGCGCCTGCTCATGGACCGACGGTAGGGCGTTCGGGGCCGCTGCGCGTCCTTCTTGGGTACGACGCCCTCGTCATGCCCACGGACGACGACCGGTTCGACCTCTCGCCGGACGCGCGACGACGCCGCCCGCTCCTAGCGTCGGCGCATCCGAACCGACCAGGGAGGCACCCATGCACGACTCGTCCAAGACAGCACTCCGCCCGAGCACCCGCCTCGGACCGCGCGCCGCGGGGATCGCCCTGCTTGCCTACGTCGTGGCCACCGTCGCGGCGATGGCCAACACCGGCCCCGGCGGCGACTTCGAGCCCGCGAGCGTCACGGCCTGGACCAGCGAGGCCCACCGTTGGGGGGCGTTCGGGGTCGGCTACCTCGGCTGTTTCGCCGCGCTGGGGCTGCTGGTCTTCACCCTGGGCAGCCACCACCGGGTCCACGGGCCCACCGCGGAGGTCTACCGGTCGCTGGGCGTCATCGGCGCCGGCATCGCGATGGTGGGCTGGTGGCTCTCGGCCGGCATCGCGGTGGCGCTCACCGAGGGCGGCCCGGACGTGCGCGCGGGAATGTCGCAGCCCGTGGTCGACAGCCTCAGCGAGATGGCCAACCTCCTCGCCGTCTGTGCGCCCGCGCTGTGCCTGGGCGTGATGGGCTGGATCCTGGCCGACCGTGGGCAGCAGCCGCGCTGGCTGCGGATCCTCGGTGCGGTCGGCGGCACGGGCGGCGTCTTGGCGGCGTTCTACTTCGTGATCCCGCTCTACCTGGTGTGGCTGGTCGTGCTCGGCCTCTGGACGGTGCGCTCGTCGCGACCCGCTCGCGAGGCGTCGCCCGTCTCCGGCCTGGAGGGGCACGCCGCGGCGCCGGTGCGGTGATCGGGCGGCGACCGGTCGTGGCGGATGCGGCACCCATCCCGCCCGTCTCGCGAGCGGCGGGACTTCTTGCTCTTGTCGGCTCCGGCCCGGGGCGCGAACTTGAGTGCGTGGGCAGCAGCGAGCCGCGCAGCGGAACCTTCGCGAACGGGATGGAGTACCTGACCTGCGGCGACGGTCTCAAGGCGATGCTGTTCATCCCCGGCGGCCCGGGCAGCCAGCTCCCGACCGGGGCAATGCGCCGGATGTACTGCCGCCGATTCGAGGCCTACCACGAGGCGGGCTACTCGGTCTGGTTCGTCACCCGGCGCCGTCACATGCCGCAGGGGTACACCTTGGCCGAGATGGCCGACGACTACGCCGAGGTGATCAGGAGCGAGCTCGGTGGGTGGGTCGAGCTCGTCGTGGGGGAGTCGATGGGCGGGATGGTCGCCCAGCACCTGGCCGCCTCCCACGCGGACCTCTTCGGGCGGCTGGCCCTGGTGATCACCGGCTGCGAGGAGAGTGCCTGGGGCAAGCAGCTGGACGCCCGGTTGGCCGAGGCCATCCCGCGCCGCGACGCGGCCGGGGTCGGTGAGGTGTTCGTGGAGTACTTCGTGCCGGGCGGCCGAGAGCGGTGGGTCCGCCGGCTGCTCGGACGACCGCTGGGACGCCGCCTGCTGAGGGGGTCCGGCTTGCCGCCCGGCGACCTCCTCGTCGAGGCTCGCGCCGAGGAGGCGTTCGACTCCCGAGCCGTGCTCCCCTCGATTGCGAAGCCGGTGCTGATGCTCTGCGGCGACCGGGACCGGTTCTTCCCGCGCTCGGTGGTCGAGGAGACCGCGGCGCTGATCCCGGACTGCCGGGTGGTCTGGTATGCCGGCAAGGGTCACGTCCGCGCGGCGATGGACCGTCGCGTCCCGAGAGACGTCCTGGCCTTCGTGGAGCAGGACCGGGCCGCCACCACGGGCGGCTAGGTCGAGACCCGGCTTCCGTCGCGCCACAACGGCGTACCGCGCGCCGGGCCCAGGAGGTGTGACCTGTGTGACTAGTGAGAATGGCCCGAACGGGTGGTGGTAGGGGTCGAGGGCGCGGTGCTGTGAGCGGGCTCCGACACGCCCGGCGTGATCTGCGACACGCCCGGTTCGGGAGCTCCGCAGGGCCTCTGACCTGCGGTTTTGTCGCTGTCCGAAAAGTCCGGGCAGGAACTTCGCCGATTCAGTTGCGTCGCTTGGGGCAC
>JBQCEF010000128.1:0-7246 GCA_051960495.1 Nocardioides sp.
GTGATCGAGGCCGGCCCAGGTGACGTAGGCGGAGTAGCGGAACTGCGTCTCGACGTCGACCGCCGACTCCTCGTAGACAAAGTGCTCCGCGTCCTGCCCGTAGTAGATGGCCCGGTGCTTCACGGACTTCCACTCGATGACCCGAAGCGCTCCCTCGTGCGATGCGCCGGTGCCGTCAGTGAAGGAAAGCGAGTAGTCCGTGCTGTTGGCGACTTCGTCAGCCGGGTCGAGATCGACTCCGAGGTATGTGATGCGAAGGTCATCGTCGTTTAGGAGCACGGGGGCAAAGTGCGAGAGCAGCACCGACCTGGTTCTCGCTGCCTCCAGGGCGCCGAGTGACTTTTGGCTGTCGTTGAAGGCGGTCACGATCGTTCCGGTCGGTACGCCAGCGACAGGCTTTGCATCCCACTCGAACACATGCCGGTGCTCAGTCGTCCCGGTGATCTCCACCCGCTGCAGCACGCCGGCCGCGTCGACGCTATGGCTTGCCCAGGTGACGCGGCTGCCCAGAGCGAAGGCGCGTAGGCGGCCCTCGCCGCGCTCACCATGAAGTCCACGCTTGTTGTTCTTCGACCTGTTCGAGAAGCGTTTCCAGGAACCTCCGATGCGCCCGAAGGTCGAGTCGAGTTCGTCCCGATCGATGCCATGTCCGGTGTCGGTGACGACGGTCTTCACGACGCCCCCGAGCACCTCGTCGTGCTCGAGCTCAACCTTGACGGTCGGCGCCTCGGCGTCGATGGCATTCCAGATCAGCTCGACGATCGCCCGGACGGGGTCGTTCTCGTGGGCCAGACGCTCGACGTGGTCGTCGTCGGCCCGGAGGTGCAGTTCGGCCATGGCAGGACCTTATGTGCGACAGCCGACACAGCGGGGCGAATCGGCCGGGGAGATCAGGTGTTGCGGCCGCTGCGGAGCTCAGCAACCTCGGTCGTGCTGGTCACCCCCGGTGCAGTCGACGTACACCGAGATCAGCACCGGCCAATACCAAGCGCCGCGGTTCTGTCGTCGGTTCCCTTGCCGACCCTGGCCACCAAACCCGCAGTGAATGTCGGCCGCCACGGTTACGGTTGCGGCGAGTCTCTTGTAGTGAGATCTCCTGATCGGAGTTGGGGCAGAAGTGGAACCGAGAGCTGACGGGGGACGCGTGCTTGAGAACGACGAATACGACGAGGTTGACGCCGTCGTCCGCATCCCAAAGGGCGAGCGACTGGCGGACTCTCGGAAGACTGAAGGCTGGAGCCGCGGCTTCACGCCCAAGTCCACCGACAAGGGACCGGGGCACGTCGAGATCCGGCTAAGCGACGGGGCCGACGAACAGCCAGATGAGCCGGAAGTCGTCTACGTCACTGAATACATAGGGGCTCCGCAACAGGAGCTCACCGCTTCGCAACAGGCCACTGCTGACTTTCTAAACCGGGTCATGGAGGAACTGTATGAAGCCCTGAAGCCGGTCGTCGCCCATTGGTTCCGGACTCGTGCCGTTCCTGCGATCACGGCCAAGCGCGAGGGGTTCCGGCTGAAGCGCCGACACAGGAAGGCCCCGAAGTCGGTGCGGGCCGACGCACCCGAACCGATTGAAGAAGTAATGTCGCAGCAAGTCGCCACCACCACTCCAGGCGAGCCTGCGGTCACCGTGACGAGCGAGCAGTTCCAGGCCCTCTTCATGACGTGGCTCGGTCGAGAAGATGCCCAGCGGGCACTCTGGGGGGCCATTGCGAGCGCGCAGATCGAAGACGGCGAGGCCGCGACCCTCGCATGGCAACGCAGCCTCGCTGAGCTCTCGCCCGAGGAGCGGTCCGAGCGTGTCGCGGACCTGCTCTCCACAAACCCCGCGAGCATTGAGGGCCTGGCTCGACTTCTTACTGGCGGTGCTCTCGTCCCAGTCGCTGAGTAGCTTCCAAAGCGCGCCGAAGGCGTAGCGAGTAGACGGCACCGGAACTTCGTCTAATGATCGCTCGCACCGCCTCGTGGATGCCGTAGATCCCGGCCAGTTCCTTCGCGAACGCCCCCGGCCTCCTAGCGCACGACCAGCACTGTTTGCTGCTCCTGCGTCCGGCGGACCTGCTGCTGACGTGGCCCAGACTGAGTCGTGCTCTCCGAGCCACCTGTCGCCTGCGGCAATCCCGAGTCGAACAGTCGCTGCTGCGCAGCGATAGGCGTTAGACCGTGGTGCTGTTAGGTCCACCTCGACCGGACAACTGGCCGAGAACGGGGATGCGCCTGCGTCGCGCGCCATTCTGGGCTACTAGACGATTCCAGTAGGGCCGGTGTCTGGCCAGACTCCAGGCGCTCAGCGGTTCGCTCTCTTTTGGGCTGCCGGTGTGCAGCGGCGTCGGCGCAAGGATTCAGTACATGAGTCCTGAACACTGAGCGCCGGTCGCGGCTAGGACCAGTACACGACCACCTTGTCACCGACGGCGACCTGGTCGAACAGCGAGGCGAGTGCGTCGTAGTCGCGCACGTTCACGCATCCGTGCGAGGCGCCGGCGTACCCGCGAGCCGCGAAGTCCGAGGAGTAGTGCACGGCCTGCCCGCGGCTGAAGAACATCGAGAACGGCATCGAGGAGCCGTAGAGGTTCGAGACGTGGTCCTCGTCCTTCCAGTACACGTGGAACAGGCCCTCGCGGGTGGGGGTGTACTCCGCGCCGAAGCGCACGTCGAGGCTGGTGAGGACCGTTCCGTCGACGACCCAGCGCAGGCTGCTGGTGGACTTGTCGATGCACAGCGCGCGCCCGGTCGTGCAGCGCGGGTCGAGCGCCGAGCCCTCGGCCGGGTCGGGGGCGCGGTTGTGCAGGGCGTCCGCGGTCGGTTCGGAGGTCATGCCTTCGAGCAGGTCCAGGGTGCGCTGGTCGACCGCGCCGGTGACGGGGATGCCTCGCTTGGCCTGGAACCCGCGAACCGCCTCGTCGGTCTGGTCGTCGAAGGTGCCGTCCACGTCGCCGAAGAACCACGCGATCTGGCGCAGCCGGGCCTCCAGCTCGCGGACCTGGGCGCCGCTGCTGTCCGGACCGATCAGCGTCGGGCCCGGCTTGTTGAACAGCTCAGCCTCGGTGGGCGCGCTGCTCATCGCCACCAGCCGCTTCCACGTCTTCGGGTCGACCACGCCGGTCGCCTCGAAGCCGCGCTTGTCCTGGAAGCCGCGCACCGAGGTCCGGGTGGCGGCGTCGTAGTCGCCGGTGGTCATCGGGGCGAACCACGCAAGCTGAGCCAGTCGCGCCTGCAGCTCGCGGACCTTGCGGCCGGTGTCGCCGGGCTCGAGCACCGGCTCGGGCTCGGGGACCGGGTCGATCGTGACGGCGGGCGCCTCTTCGCGCTCGGCGAGCTCCGGGCCGGCCGCGGGTTCCACGGTGAGACGCTCCTCGGGTGCGACCCGGGCGGGCTCGTGCGCCGCCGATCGAGTCGGCCGCGGCTCGGCGCCGGCGTCGGCCAGGCCGAGCACGCCGTACGCCGTACCGCCTCCTGCGACCAGCACCGTGAACGTCGCCAGGGCTACGGCCAGGCGGCGGGCGGAGTTCCTCATCGTGTCCCCGTTCAGTACAACGTGTCGAGCGGCGCCCCCGATGGCGCCGCCTCACCCCTATGACGCGACAGGGGGCACGCGGGTTGCCTTGCGCTGGGTCCCACGTGAAAACGCTAACGTCTCCGGGTCGGGCGGGCCGCCTGCACACGCGGCGCAGGTTCCCTAGAGTGGGACCGTGGCCGACATCGTGGGCGCTGACTACTACGGGGCGTACGCCCCGCTGGTGGCGATCGTCGTCATCGGGGTGCTGCTCGTCGGCGCGATGTTCGGCGGTAACTGGATGCTGCGCCCCTCGTCGCCGACCGCCCAGAAGCTGCTCACCTACGAGTGCGGCGTCGACCCCGTCGGCGAGGGCTGGGCCCAGACGCACGTGCGCTACTACGTCTACGCCTACCTCTACGTGATCTTCGCCGTCGACGCGGTGTTCTTGTTCCCGTGGGCGACGGTGTTCGCGGGTCTGGGCTGGGTGAGCGTGGCGGAGATGGGCGTGTTCGTCGGCTTCATCGCTGTCGGGCTTGTCTACGCCTGGCGCAAGGGGGTGCTGGTGTGGACGTAGGTCTCGAGACGGCCTCGCAGGCTCGGCCTCCTCAACCACCGGGGCCGGCTCCTCAACCACCGGGGCCGGCTCCTCAACCACCGGTGGCGCTCGGGATGCCGAGCGTGGGGCCGCTGCAGAAGCTGGCGCCCAAGCCGGCGCGCTACCTGCTGAACTGGGGCCGCAAGTACTCCTTGTGGGTGTTCAACTTCGGGCTGGCCTGCTGCGCGATCGAGTTCATCGCGACCTCGATGGCCCGCCACGACTTCATCCGGCTGGGCGTGATCCCGTTCGCCCCCGGTCCGCGCCAGGCCGACCTGATGGTGGTCTCCGGCACGGTCACCGACAAGATGGCGCCGGCGATCAAGCGGCTCTACGAGCAGATGCCGGACCCGAAGTACGTCATCTCCTTCGGCTCCTGCGCCAACTCCGGCGGCCCCTACTGGGACTCCTACTGCGTCACCAAGGGCGTCGACCAGATCATCCCCGTCGACGTCTACGTGCCGGGCTGCCCGCCCCGGCCCGAGGCGCTGCTCCAGGGCATCCTCAAGCTTCAGGAGAAGATCGACGGCGAGGTGCTCAAGGAGCGCTACCGCGCCACCGACGCGGCCTCGGTCCGGCGTGGTCTCGTGCTGCCGCCGGCCGAGACCCAGCCCGAGGTCGACCCCGTGAGCGGGCTGGTGCTGTGACCGACACGCACTGGCCCGGCCGCGTGCGCGCCGCGTTCGCCGACGACTTCGAGGACACCGCCGCCGTCGAGGACGGGTTCGGGCCGCTTTCGGTCGACGTGCCCGCCGAGAGCTGGACGGCCGCGCTCACGCTGGCCCGCGACGGGCTCGAGTGCACCTACTTCGACTTCCTCACCGCGGTCGACGAGGAGGAGCAGGGCTTCCGCCTGGTCTGCCACGTCGCCGCGCACCGCCCGCGCGGCGTGGACCACCTGATCGTGCGGACGCTGGTCCCGCGTGACGCCCCGGTGCTGGCCTCGGCCGTCGGGGTGTACGCCGGCGCCCGGTGGCACGAGCGCGAGACCCACGAGATGTTCGGCGTCGACTTCACCGCGGGCGGCGAGGTGCTCGAGCTCGACAAGCTGCTGCTGCCGGAGGAGTTCGAGGGGCACCCGCTCCGCAAGGAGTTCGTGCTCGCCTCCCGGGTCGCCAAGCCGTGGCCCGGCGCGAAGGAGCCCGGCGAGAGCGACCACGAGCCGTCGACGGCCGCGCCCGGTCGCCGGCGCACCCGCCCGCCCGGCGTACCCACCCCCGAGGAGTGGGGCCCGCGGCCGGTCGCCGAGCCGGCGCCTGCCGAGGGAACCGCCGCCGACGAGCCGGAGGCCGGCGATGAGTGATGGCCTCGAGCTCGCGCTGCGGCTGGCCGTCGTGCTGGCCGCGTTCCTCGTCGTGCCGCTGCTCGTGGGGCAGCTCGAGCACAAGGCGATGGCGCACATGCAGGGCCGCGTCGGCCCGATGTACGCCGGCGCCTTCCACGGCTGGGCCCAGCTCGTCGCCGACGGCGTGAAGTTCGTGCAGAAGGAGGACGTGGTCCCGGCCGCGGCCGACCGGATGGTGTTCAAGATCGCCCCGGCCGTGGCGCTGCTGCCCTACCTCGTCGCGATGCTGGTGATCCCGCTCGGGCCCGGACTGGTGGGGGAGGACCTCGGCATCGGGCTGTTCTTCGTGATCGCGGTGATGGGTGTCGGCGTGATCGGCAGCCTGATGGGCGGCTGGTCGAGCGCCAACAAGTTCAGCCTGCTCGGCGGCA
Source organism: Nocardioides sp. (assembly GCA_051960495.1). GTDB lineage: Bacteria > Actinomycetota > Actinomycetes > Propionibacteriales > Nocardioidaceae > Nocardioides_B. The sequence goes on from JBQCEF010000128.1 coordinate 5,814, forward strand.
TCCGGGTCGCCGCCCAGCTGATGGCCTACGAGCTGCCGTTCGTGCTCGCCGCGGCGTCGGTCGCGATGGCCGCCGGGACGCTGTCGCTCACCGGGATCGTCGAGGCCTGGAACCCGTGGTGGCTGCTGTGGCAGGGGATCGCGGCGTTCGTGTTCTTCACCAGCGGGCTGGCCGAGGTGCAGCGGCCGCCGTTCGACATGCCGGTCGCCGACTCGGAGATCGTGTTCGGCCCCTACACGGAGTACGGCGGGCTGCGCTTCGCGCTGTTCATCCTCGCCGAGTACGCCGGCATCGTCGTACTGTCCGCGCTCACCGCCGTGCTGTTCCTCGGCGGCTGGCACGGGCCGTGGGAGGACCAGCTCGGCTGGGTCTGGACGCTGGTGAAGATGCTCGCGGTCGCGTTCGTCGTGATCTGGCTGCGCGTCGCCTACCCGCGTCTGCGGGAGGACCAGCTGCAGCGGTTCGCCTGGCAGGGCCTGGTCCCGCTCGCCCTGCTCCAGCTGGTGATCACCGCGGTCGGGGTGGTGGTGTGGCAATGAGGATCCCCGGCGCCGGCCTGGCCAAGGGCCTGGCCGTGACGATGCGCCAGCTCACCCGGCGCTCGGTCACTGCGCACTACCCCGACTCGCTGCCGGTGCTGCCGCCGCGCTCGCGCGGGGTCATCGCGCTGATCGAGGAGAACTGCACCTCGTGCATGCTGTGCGCCCGCGAGTGCCCGGCATGGTGCATCTACATCGACTCCCACAAGGACGTCATCCCCGCGACCACCGAGGGCGGCAAGGACAAGACCCGCAACGTGCTCGACCGGTTCGCGATCGACTTCTCGATCTGCATGTACTGCTCGATCTGCGTCGAGGTCTGCCCGTTCGACGCGCTGCACTGGAGCCCGGAGTTCGAGTACGCCGAGCTCGACATCCGCGAGCTGACCCACGAGAAGGACCGGCTGCGCGAGTGGATGTGGACCGTGCCGGCGCCGGCCGCCCTCGACGAGAACGCCGAGCCGGCCAAGGAGATCTCGATGGCCGAGAAGGCCGCCGAGCGAGCCGCTGCGCAGCAGGCCCCACCTCGCACGGCCGCCCAGCCGGTACAGACGCGACCCGAGCCGGACCCCCCGTCGGGAGGCGGCGATGCCTAGCACCGTCCAGGTGATCTTCCTGGTGCTCAGTGTCCTCGCGGTCGGCTCCGCGCTGCTGGTCGTCACCACCCGCAACCTCGTGCACGCGGCGCTGTGGCTGGTCGTGACGCTCGGCTCGGTCGCCGGGGTCTACCTCGTGCTCGCCGCCGAGTTCGTCGCCTGGGTGCAGGTGCTGATCTACGTCGGCGCGGTGGTCGTGCTGCTCCTGTTCGCGCTGATGCTCACCACGGCGCCGACCGGGCGGCAGGACGACCTCAACGTGCGACGGGTGCTGCCCGCGGCGCTGGTCGCGCTGCTC
>JBQCEF010000129.1:0-4577 GCA_051960495.1 Nocardioides sp.
GCGGGCGGCCACCGGCTCGGCGGTCTCCTGCGCCCGCTCGAGCGGGCTGGCGGTGACCACGGTGATGTCGCGGTCGGCCACGGCCTCGGCCACCCGCTCGGCCATCTTCCGGCCCAGCTCGGACAGGTGGTAGCCGGGCAGCCGTCCGTAGAGCACGCCGGTGGGGTTGTGGACCTCGCCGTGCCGGAGCAGGTGGACGACGGTGCGGACCGAGCTCTCGGCGTCGCTCACGCACTCGTCCCTTCTGTCGGTCGAACGTCGTCCGGTCGGGCCTGCGCCGCGGCCCTGGCCGCGACGGGGAGCGCCTCGGCGACCCGGGCGACGGCCTCGTCGTCGTGCGAGGACGAGACGAACCACGACTCGAACGCCGACGGCGGCAGGTAGACGCCCTCGGCGAGCATGGCGTGGAAGAACGCCCGGAACCGGTGCAGCTCCTGGCGACGGGCACCGTCGTAGTCCACGACGTCGGAACCAGCCGCCTCTTCGGGGACGAAGAAGACGCTGAACATGTTCCCGGCGTACTGCAGCCGGTGCGGCACCCCCTCGGCGGCGAGGGCCGCGGAGGCCAGGGCGCCGATCTCGCCGGCCACCTTGTCCACGTGGGCGTAGACCTCGTCGGTGGCGTTGCGCAGCGTGGCGAGGCCAGCTGCGGTCGCGACCGGGTTCCCGGACAGGGTGCCCGCCTGGTAGACGGGGCCGACCGGCGCGAGGTGCTCCATCAGGTCGGCGCGGCCACCGAAGGCCGCGGCCGGGAAGCCGCCGCCCATCACCTTGCCGAAGGTCATCAGGTCCGGGCGCACGCCCTCCAGGCCGTACCAACCGGCGGGCGAGACCCGGAAGCCGGTCATCACCTCGTCGCTGACCAGCAGTGCGCCGTGCTGCTCGGTGATCCGACGCAGGCCCTCGGTGAAGCCCGGCAGCGGCGGGACGACGCCCATGTTGCCGCTGGCCGCCTCCACGATCACGCAGGCGACCTGGTCGCCGACCTCGGCGAACACCTTCTCGACCGCGGCGAGGTCGTTGTAGGGCAGCACGATCGTGTCGGCCGCCGAGGCGCCGGTGACGCCGGGGGTGTCCGGCAGCGCGAAGGTGGCCAGGCCGGAGCCGGCGCTGGCCAGCAGCGCGTCGACATGACCGTGGTAGTGGCCGGCGAACTTGACCACCTTGGTGCGCCCGGTGGCCCCGCGAGCCAGCCGGATGGCCGACATGGTGGCCTCGGTGCCCGAGCTGACCAGCCGGACCTGCTCCACCGGCTCGACCCGGCGGACGATCTCCTCGGCCAGCAGCACCTCGTTCTCGCCCGGCGTGCCGAAGGACGTGCCGCGCGCAACGGCGGCCTGCACGGCCTCGATGACCGCGGGGTGCGCGTGGCCGAGCAGCATCGGACCCCACGAGCAGACGAGGTCGACGTAGCGGCGGCCGTCGGCGTCGGTGAGCCACGGGCCGGAGCCCGCTTCCATGAAGCGCGGGGTGCCACCGACCGCCCGGAAGGCGCGGACGGGGCTGTTGACCCCGCCGGGGGTGACCGCGCGGGCCCGGTCGAACAGCTCCTGCGACGCCGGGGCGTCGTACGGGTACGGCATGGCTCCATCGTCCCACCCGTCCGCAGGCCCCGCCCCCGGCCCCTCGCGGGGGTGAGCGTGCGGTGTGACCCGCGCAACGCCCCGGGGCAGCGACGGCGTAACCCCGCGCGCGCCGGCTCGTTGGGCTCAGCACGAGGCCAGCGGGCGACGGCGGGAGGAACGGGCGATGGGCGGTCGGCACCGGCAGGTGGCGGGGGCGCAGCTGACCCGGGCGCGGAAGGCGCTGCGCGCGGTGCCGCCGGGGGCCCTGGCGGTGGCGCTGCCGCTGGCCCTGCTCGCCGGAGCGGGTCCCGTCTTCGGGTCGCTGTCCGGGAACGACACGCATCCGGCGATCCCGCCGGTGCCGTCGACGCCGTTCACCCAGCCGGCCTCGGACACCGACCCGTCCCGCGCGCTCGGGCTGACGACGTTCCCGACCGGTTCCGGCCTGCCCGGGGGCGCGACGCTCCCCGGGGGCGGGACACTCCCCGGGGGCACGGTCGCTCCTCCCGGGGGGTCGTCGGCCGCTGCTCCGGCGGCGCCCGGCGTCCCCGGCCGCGCCTTCACCGCCTACCGCACCGCCGCCGCACTGCTCGGCGCCGCCGCCCCCGGCTGCCACCTGTCCTGGTCGGTGCTCGCCGGCATCGGCGCGGTGGAGTCGGGCCACGGCACCTACGGCGGGGCGCGGGTCGGCGCCGACGGCGTGGCCCGGCCGACCATCCTCGGCCCCCGCCTGGACGGCAGCGCCGGCACCGCCTACGTGCGTGACCCCGACGGCGGCCGCTGGGACGGGGACACCGTCGTCGACCGCGCGGTCGGCCCGATGCAGTTCATCCCCGGCACCTGGATGGTGGTCGGGGTGGACGCGGACCGCGACGGCACGGCCGACCCCTCCGACGTCGACGACGCCGCCGCCTCGGCCGGCCGCTACCTGTGCGCCGGCGGCCGCGACCTGGCCACGCCGCAGGGGCTGCGCGCGGCACTTCTCAGCTACAACCACTCCCAGGCGTACGCCGACCTGGTGGAGCGCTTCATCGCCGCCTACGCCTCGGGGACGGCGCCGGTGGGCTTCGCGTCGCTGACCGGTGGGGCGCCCTCAGGAATTGCGCCTGCAGCCGCGCACTCCTCCGCCTCGCCGCAGGCCTCGTCGAAGCCCTCGTCGCCGGCGACTCGCCCGTCGACCGCTCCGAGCAGCCGGCCGGCCGCCCCCACCCACTCCTCGCCGAGCCCGACGCCGTCCGCGACCACGTCGCCGACCACCTCGTCGGCAGCGGCCGCCGACGTCGTCCGCTCGCTGACCGGGACGGTGGGCGGAGGCGTCGGCACCCTCACCGGGACGACGTCGACCGCGTCACGGACCCCGACGCCGACGTCCCCGCCGACCAGCACGCAGAGCACCGACGTGCTGGGCTCGGTGGGTTCGTCGGTCGGTTCATCGGTCGGTGAGGTGGTGCGGGGCACCAGCTGCACCGTCGGCGGCCTGCTCGGCGCCACCCCCTCCTGCTGATCGTGAAGGGCTGATGCCGGATTCCCGCCATCAACCCTTCACGATCACGGGGTCAGCGGGTACCGCTCGTGCGGGGTCGCTGCTCCCGGTGTCGATGTGCAGGTCGGCCGGCGGCTCGTCGATGCGCGCGTCCTGCGACTGGGCCCGCAGCCGCCGGAGCGTCTCCACGTCGGCCAGCTTGTGGAACTCCTGCCGCGCGGGGTCCACGAGCCGCCGCTCCTGCTCCTCGCCGCTCACGCTGAGCCGGACGAACACCACCCGGCCGCCGAGCGCCCGCACCCGCGACGCGACGCGACGCGGTCGCAGAATCCCGGCCGGACGGTCGGCTCCGGCGCGAACGTGAAGATGAGGGACCGGTCGTCCCGAGCCGCTGACTCGAAGACGGAGAGCCAGAACTCCTCGCGCAGCTCCACGAACGACGGCGATCCGAGCGGGAACACCGTAGTGAGCGTGTCCACGACGAGATGGTTGTGGAACACCGGGTACCCGACCTCCCGCTCGTGCGCGCGGGCGGTGGTGAGCTTGCCCGAGGCGATTCCTCCGTGCAGGAAGACGAGATCCACCGGTGCACGCTATCGGCGTGCGGGAGGTCGTCGGTCCATGCGGGTCGTCAGCCGGTGCGGGCCCAGACCAGGACGCCTCGCTTGGTCACCGTGATCGGCGGCTCGAGCTCCCCAGGCGTGATCATGAATGACTGATGACGTTTATCCGCCATCAACCCCTCACGATCACGGGTAGGGGGCCCTATCGGGTGCGGACCCAGGTGCCGGTGGGGTCGATCCAGGCGGGGGCGCGCCACTCGGTGCCGCCGCCTGTGACATCTCCAGGGGTGGCGCGAAGGTCCCAGTGCTGGTCGTGGACGAGGTGGTGGTGCCACAGGCAGAGCAGGCGCAGCACGTCGAGGTGGGTCTCGCCGCCCAGGCCCCACCTGGTGATGTGGTGGGCCTGGGACCAGTCCGGTGGGCGATCGCAGCCGGGTCCGACGCAGCCCTTGTCCCGCATGGCCAGGAGCCGTCGTTGATCTGGGGTCGCGAGGCGTCTGGCGCGGCCGACGTCGATGGGTCTGCCTTCACCATCGAGGACGACGGGGCTGATGCCGGCTTCGCAGGCCAGGAGCCGGGCCTGCTCGACGGAGATGCGGGAGCCGGTGGACGTGGTGGACAGGACGGTCGCGGCCCGGTGCGCGCCGGGGGTGGTCTGGCCGGCTTCGCTGGCTCGCAGCTCTTCGAGGGTGACGGCGACCAGCAGCTGGTCACGGGAGGGGGCCGCGACCTTGCCGCGGAACGCCTCAGGCACGGCCGGCACGGACGGGACCCCGTCGAGCGCCAGGCCGAGATCGAAGGCGCCCTGGCCGGCGGGCTGCCCGGTGCGCGGGTCCGCTCCCTCGCTGCTGATGTCGACGAGCTCGTCGTCGTCAGCGTCGTTCTCGTCGTCTGAGGCGGGGTTCTGCTGCCCGGGCAGGATGCGCCCGGCGACGGTGACGGTCTCCATCAGCGCATCCAGCATCC
>JBQCEF010000130.1:0-5277 GCA_051960495.1 Nocardioides sp.
GGACGAGTCTGTCGCCGGCCCGCTCGCCCGGCACCGCGAGTCCCGCGGGAAGGTGCCGCACCGGCTGATGCCGTACGTCGCGGTCGCTCCGGAGGACGGCGAGGACCTCGCTCACGCCGCGATGGAGGTGTTCCGCTCCAACTACGGGTCGCATCGGGGCACGCTCGGCGATCCGGACATGCAGCTGATGCACCGCCTGCTCGGCAGCGAGAGCCCGCTCCAGGGCGAGCTGCTGTCCTACCTCATGTTCGACCAGGACTTCTTCGACGCGGCCGCCGGCCTGGGGCGGCTGTCGGCGCGACGGTGGCTCGAGCAGAACCCGGACCTGTGGCGCACGGAGGGCCTGCCCGCCCCCGAGGCGTGAGTTCTCCTGACATCGGGCAGGGGTCGTGCCACCATCGGTCGATGGACCACCGGGGTGCAAGAGTCCAGGGCGCTGCAGGTCGCAGGATGCGATCGCTCGCCGCAACCACGCTCGCCGCGGCGCTCGCCGCGTCCGTGCCGCTCGACGACGCCACCGGGGCGGACACGGCCCTGAGCCCCTGCGTGAACCCCGACAACGGCGTCCCGGTCGTGGAGGACGTCGCCTTGTCCTCGGCCGCGGTCGACGTCACCGACGCCGCCCGCTCGGTGGACGTGACCATGCAGGTCGCCGACACGGCCGGCCCGGGTCCGGCCTCGGGCGTGTGGCACGTGAGCGCCGCGCTGGCACCTCCGGGCGGGGTGCCCGAGCTGCCGGTGGACCTGGAGCGAGTCGCCGGTACGACGTGGTCCGCGCGGGTCACCGTCCCGCGCGGCGCTCCCGAGGGCGACTACACCTTCCGTGGCCTGCGCGTCCTGGACCGGGCAGGCAACGAGCCCGCCGAGGAGTACCGCGACCAGGCCCTCGCGTCCGCGCCGTTCGCCGGCACGGCGCTCCGCGTGAGCTCCTCCGCTCGCGACGTCGCGCCGCCCGCGCTGACCGGTGTGTCGGTGGGTCCCCAGCGGGTGGACACGCGGCGCAAGGCCCGGCACGTCCGGGTGGTCGCCCGGGTGACCGACGATGTCTCCGGGGTCGCGGCCGTGACGGCCACCCTCCGCGGGCACGGCGAGCTGATCTCCGTCGACCTGCACGAACGGGACGGCGCGTGGGCCGGCCGGGCCACCATCTCCCGCTGGCTCGGACGCAAGCCGGACCGTTGGCGGCTCCGCAGCGTCTCCGTCGTCGACCGCGTCAGGAACCGGGATTTCCTCGGCCATCGCGCCGTCGAGGGCCTGGGGGCCACGACGTTCAAGGTGCGCAGCGGTCCGCGGGACCGGCACGAGCCGCGGATCCGCTCCGCACGGTTCGGTCCGCACGACGTCGATGTCCGCGTCGACCGCGACCGGGTGCGCTTCGTCGTACGCGTGAGTGACGACCGGTCCGGTGTCCGCTCCGTCCAGGCCGGCGTGCCGGGACACTGGGCGACCTTGCACCGGACCTCCGGCACCGCCCGGCGCGGCACCTGGAAGGGCAGCACCGTGTTCCGGCCGTGCAACCCGCGCCTGGAGAGCTCGCAGGTCCGGGTCGTGGCGCTGGACCAGGTCTGGAACGAGGCCCACGAGGGCGTCGGCCGGCTGCGGGTCCGGGCGCGCGACACCGTGCCGCCCCGCGTCGCCCTCGAGAGCCCCACCTGGGCCGCCGGCGGGCCGGTACGACTGCAGTTCGACGAGCCGGTGCGCGGCATCTCGGTCGACTCCGTCATCGTGCGGAAGTACGACTACCCGTTCCTGGGCGAACCGATCGCGGGACGCTGGAGCTGCGCTGACGAGAACGGCGGTCCGAGCGACTGTGTCACCGGCGCCGTGCGGAGGGCGACCTGGACGCCCGACGGCTCGCTGCCGGAGGGATCGGACTTCCTCGTCGAGCTCAATCCGTCCGGCAACCTCGACGTGATGGACCTGTCGGGCAACCCGTTCCGTCGCACGATCCGGTACGGCCGTTCGTAACTGGACAACCGGTCAGGTGGCGAGGAGCGTCGTACTCATAGGGGGTCCGACGAGGCGCCGGACCGGTCTCGAAGGGAGAGCACCATGTCGCGAGCGAGCATCCGATCCGTGCTGGGGGCCGTGGTCCTTCTCGGCGGGCTGGTCGCCGCCGGGCCGCAGCCGGCGTTGGCGGCGGCAGCGGCGCCGTGCCACGCCGACGACCTCGCGCTGAGCAAGGCCGGCCAGGAGGGAGCTGCGGGCAACCGCTACCTGGACATCAGGATCCGGAACGTCACGGACACGGCGTGCCGGCTGACCGGGTTCCCCACGTTCACCTGGCGACGCCACGGCCACGAGATCGGCTGGCCCTCGGTGCCCGAGCCGGGGCAGTCTGCCCACACGGTGGTCATCCCTCCCGGGCAGGCCGCGTTCACCACCCTGCACTGGGTGGACCCTGCACCGGTCCCGGCGGCTCAGTGCCGGCCACGGCGAGCGACTGGGCTGCACATGACGATGCCCTACCGCCCGCACGTCTACCGCTTCGCGCTCCGGGCGAAGGTCTGCACAACGAAGCAGTACCGGCCGATGGCTTTCCCGGTGCGCCGCACGGTCGACCTCACCTGAGGTCGCTCTCTCCGACGGGCCCGGCCCGACCGCCGCCGCCTGCGCGACAGGCGGGCAGGCCAAGCTCACAACAAGAAGGTCACTCCGGTCAGGGCGACCCCGGCGATCAGCAGGGTCGAAAGTATCGACAGTGCGAGCGCCCGTCCCGAGCTTCGCGCCAGGCTCCGCAGGTGGACCCCCGTTCCCATCCCGAACAGGGCAGCCGCCAGGGTCGCGGTCTGCAGTACCTCGATGACCGGCAACAGCGCATCAGGCACCAGGCCCGCGCTGCGGATCACCACGCAGCCCAAGAAGCCCAGCACGAAGCCCGGCACGATCGGGGGCCGGCTGGTAGAGATGTCCGCACCGTCGGCCCGCGCCCGTAGCCGGCGGCGCACGCTGACCCCCGCCACGACGGGTGCGAGCAGCAGCACCCGGGTCAGCTTCACCACCACGGCCACCGCGACCGCGGCCGCACCCGCCGGGCTGGCGGCGGCGACCACCTGCCCGACCTCGTGGACACTCGCTCCGGCCCAGGCTCCGTACTGTTCTGCGCTCAGTCCAAGAGGCTCCTGCAGCAGCGGCAGGATGACCATCGCGGCAGTGCCACAGAGCGTGACCATGGCGATCGCCACGGCGACGTCGTCGTCGTCGGCTTCTGCGTTCTCCTCCATCGCTGCGATCGCGGACGCACCGCAGATGGCGAAGCCGGTCCCGATGAGGAGGCTTCTCGCGGGTCCGAGCCGCAGCTTCGTTCCGAGCCAGGTGGTGGCGATCAAGGTGGTGAAGAGCGTCACGACCACGAGCGCGATCATCGGTGCCCCCAGCGCACCGATGGCCAGCAGCGACAGCGAGAAGCCCAGAAGGACGACACCGACCCGCAGAAGCCGCTTGGTGGCGAACTTCAGTCCAGGACGCGTACTCGCCGGCAGGACGCCGGAGTTCGCTGCCACGGCGCCGAGCAGGACCGCCCACGTCAGGACGCCCAGAGAGGGGACGAAGTGATGTCCGAGGAGCGCACCCCCGACCCCGGCGAGGCTGACGCCTGCCCCGGGCGCCAGCGACCGAAGGCCGTCGACACGACGGCGCGGGTCGACAGTGGCGTCGCTCTGACGGGGCGGGGAGTCGGTGTCCATGTTTCCAGGCTGAACAACTCGAAGCATTCGTGGTAGACAGCAAACATGTAGTAGGCCATACGCTGAGCGCATGGCGGTTCCGATCGACCTCGAAGACATCCGCCTGCTGGTTCTCGTCGCGGAGCACGGAAGCATCGGTCGAGCAGCCGCGCACCTCGGCTTCTCCCAGCCCACGGTGAGCCGGCGCATGGCCGCCCTGGAGCGAACCTTCCGCTTGCCGCTGCTGGAACGCACCAGCTCGGGCACGAGCCTGACCCCCACGGGACAGGTCGTCGTGGACTGGGCCACCAAGCTTCTCCAGAGTGCCGACGAGTTCGGCCGCTCGCTCGAGGTGCTCCGAGACGCGCACCGGCCCTCGATCCGCGTCGGCGTGAGCATGACGATCGCCGAGCACCACGCTCCCAGATGGGCGAGCAGGCTCAAACAGATCCGGCCGGACATCACGGTCACCTTGCTGGTGCACAACTCGACCCAGGTCGGCGAGCTCGTGGAGACCGGGGGCGTCGACGTCGGGTTCGTCGAATGCCTCACGGTGCCGTCCTCGGTGGAGAACGTCCGGATCGGGTGGGACCGACTGGTCGTCGCGGTGCGACCCGACCACGACTGGGCGACATCGGGGCGAGTCGTGACGATCGCTGAGATGAGCAAGGCGCCGCTCATGGTCAGGGAGGTCGGATCCGGGACGCGAGAGACGCTGGAGCAAGCATTGAACCGCAGCGGCCACGCTCTCACCCCAGGCCTGGAGATGGCATCCAACACAGCGCTGAAGTCCGCGGCGCTCGCGGGCATGGGACCGGTGGTGCTGTCGACGGCAGCCCTCGCCCACGAGCTCGAGGCAGGGCACCTGGTCGCCGTGAAGGTCGCACGCCTGGGGCTCCGGCGCCCCCTGACGGCGATCTGGCGAAGCCGACCCCGCCCATCGGCCGCCGTCATGGCATTGCTCGACGTCGCGACGAGCTCCTAGAGCTCGCCGGGACTCTCACCCGGTCGGCAGCGGTCAAGACCAGGTGCGCCGATTTGGGTTGCCTAGTTGACAGGCAACTTGGCAACTGCCAACCTCAGAGCCATGCCAGATGTGACGCCCGCCACACCGAAGTTCCGGCCTCTGCAGCGCGCTCCGCACGTCGCTTCGACCATCGCCGAGCAGATCCTGCAGCAGATCACCGGCGGCTCGATCCCGGTGGGTTCCCGACTTCCGAGCGAAGAGGTTCTCGCACGCGAGTTCGAAGTGAGTCGGCCGACGGTTCGCGAGGCGCTGGCTGCGCTGCAGTTCGCGGGTCACGTCGAGTCCCGGCGCGGCTCGGGGACCGTCGTGATCAGCAGCGAGCCGGCCCCGAGGACGCTCGCCGAGCAGCTCCCACTCGGCTCACTCGCCGAGGCGGTAGACCTTCTCGAGACGCGCATCCTCATCGAGCCGCAGGCTCTGGCCACCGCCGCACTCGATCCTGACCACCGTGCCCTGGAAACAGCCCGAGAGCTGATCGGCGGCATGCATCTGGCCGTCAACGACCCCGAGCTGCACGCAACGACCGACATCCGAGTGCACCGCGCGCTGCTCGGCGTGTGTCGCAACAAGTTCCTGCGCGACTCT
>JBQCEF010000131.1:0-15785 GCA_051960495.1 Nocardioides sp.
TGGGTGCTCCCGGCGCCGTACAGGTCCTTGGCGGCGTTGAGCGACGCGGTGCGCGCACCGGCGTAGTTGGTGTTGCTGGTCATGTAGACGGTCAGCGCGCGGTACCAGATCTTGCCCGCGGCGTCCCGGCCGATCCCGGTGACCGTCGAGCCGTCGCACGTCGGCGAGTTGTGCTGCACCCCGCCGATCGTCTTGGCCCCGGAGCCCTCCGCGAGCAGGTAGAAGAAGTGGTTGCCCACGCCCGAGGAGTAGTGCACGTCGTCCTGGCCGATGGTCGGTGTGTAGCAGTCGTACGACGCACCGTCGGAGCTCGGCTTGTCCATCCGCCGGAAGCCGAGGTGGCTGGTGAGGTCGAACTCCTCGCCGATCAGGTAGTCGCCCGGGTCGTTCGCGTTGTTGGCGTAGAACTCCACCAGCGTGCCGAAGATGTCCGAGGTGGACTCGTTGAGCCCGCCCGACTCGCCGGAGTAGGTCAGGCCGGCGGTGTGCTCGGTGACCCCGTGGCTCATCTCGTGCCCGGCCACGTCGAGGGACACCAGCGGCCCGTAGTCGACGCCGTCACCGTCGCCGTAGGTCATCTTGGTGCCGTCCCAGAACGCGTTGACGTAGCCGCTGCCGTAGTGGACCCGGTTGTAGGAACCGGCGCCGGTGCCGAAGATCCCGTTGCGACCGTGCACGTTCTGGTAGTAGTCCCAGGTCATGTTGGTGCCGTACTGCGCGTCCGCGGCGGCCGACGCCCGGTCGGCGTTGCTGCCGTTGCCCCAGACGTTGTCGGCGTCGGTGAACAGCGTCCCGGTGGCGCAGCGGCTGCCGAACAGCTGGCAGAACATCGAGTCCGACTTGTTGTTCATGTCGGTGGTGTAGGTGCCGCCGCGGCTCGCGTCCTTGAGCTGGTAGGTGCCCGAGGACAGCGTCGTGGTGAGCGGGACGGTGCCGCTGTAGAGGGTGTTGCCCGAGCCGTCCGCGGTCTGGATCTGCTGCTCGGTGCGCAGGACGTCGCCGGTGCTGGCGTCGACGTACGACGCGAGCCGGCTCGGCGTGCCGTCCTCCTGCACACCGCCGCTGATGACCTCCCAGGCGAGCCGGGGCGTGCCGGCGGTCGCGTCGACGACGAGCTCGGGACGGCTGCGGACGTCCTGGCCGTGGATCTCGCGGTTGACTCGGCTCGGGGCCAGGGCGCTGCGCACGGCGGCGGCCCGGTCGAGACCAGGGGTGGTGCCCAGGGCCGGGACCTTGTCGAGGGTCAGGTCCGCGCCCTCCCAGGCGCCGTCCGCGCCCTGGTGAACCACGACGTCACCGCCGAGGACCCGCAGGCCGTGATAGGTCCGGTCCATCCGCACGTGGCTGGTGCCGTCGGCGTCGACCAGGGCGTCGGTGACCTGGAAGGCCTGGGCGTCGCCGACCTTGCCGACGGCGGGGTGGGCCCGGAGCGCGGCGATGGCCGCGGCGGCGAGGTCACCGTGGCGGTCGGCCTGGGTGGTGGCCTGGCCCGCGCCGGGGGTCGCTGCGGCGCCGGCGGCGGTGGCCGAGAAGCTGGCGACGACGAGTGCTGCCGCGGCGAGTCCTGCTGTTCTGCGCATGGAAGAACCTTTCCGAGACGAGAGCGGCCCGGCGGTCCGGGCACCGGACCACCTTCGGCTCTCGACCGGACGAATGGGAAGAACCGGACGGGCTCAGGTTTGTGCGGCTGCAGAACTCTGCAGAGCCGGCGCCGCCTGCCGACACCGGCCGCGACCCGGAGAGCCAACTAAGGTCGTTTGGTACGTCGAGTCGGCGTTTCGCGTGCCAACGGACCTTAGTGGCGGCTCAGCCGGCCCGCTGCGCGTCGGCGAGCGCGATCGCGTGCCGGGCGGCCGCGCGCGCCTGGGTGCGGTCGCCGGCCGCGTCGTACGCCAGTGCGAGGCGGAACCAGGCCCGCCAGCTCTCCGGGTCGGCCTCCACGTCGGCCCGCATCAGCGCGAACTGCTCGTCGGCCGCCGCCCGGTCGACCCGCCCCGACGGTCGGCGCGGCAGGTCGTCCACCGGGAGCGCGCCCTCCGCGGCGAGCGTGTCGGCCAGCGCGGCGCAGCGGCGGCCGAAGCCGATCTCCCGGGCGACGAGCACGACCCCGAGCAGCGGCACCACCAGCACCGCGAGGCCGAGCAGCACGCCGACAACCGAGCCGCTGCGCAGCAGGGCGACGCCCTTGACGCCGAGGATCGTCGCGTAGGCGAGGAGGACCAGCACCGTCACCGCGACGGTGACCTTGGTGCGCATCAGTCGAGGCCCAGGAGCTCTTCGAGTCCGACGGTGAGCCCGGGCCGCGACGCGATCTGGCGCAGGCCGAGCAGCACGCCGGGCGTGAACGAGACCCGGTCCATCGAGTCGTGGCGGATCGTCAGGGTCTCCCCCACGCCACCGAGGATGACCTCCTGGTGGGCGACCAGGCCGCGGACCCGCAGGCCGTGCACGTGGATCCCCTCGACCTCGGCACCGCGGGCGCCCTCGAGCCCGGTGGACGTCGCGTCCGGGACCGGTCCGAGCCCCGCCTCGCGGCGGGCGGCGGCGACCAGCTTGGCGGTGCGGGTCGCGGTGCCCGACGGCGCGTCGGCCTTGTCGGGGTGGTGTAGCTCGACGATCTCGACCGACTCGTAGAACGGGGCGGCCTCGGCTGCGAACCGCATCATCAGCACGGCGCCGATCGAGAAGTTCGGCGCGATCAGCACGCCGGTCTCCGGGGAGCCCGCGAGCCAGGTGCGCAGCTGGTCGAGCCGGGCGTCGTCGAAGCCGGTGGTGCCGACCACCGCATGGATGCCGTGGCCGATGCAGAACTCGAGGTTGTCCATCACCACGTCGGGATGGGTGAAGTCCACGACCGCCTGCACCCCGGCGGAGACGACCTCCTCGATGCTGTCGTCCGCGTCGACCGCGGCGACGAGCTCCAGGTCCTCGGCGGCCTCGACGGCCTTGCACACCTCGGCCCCGACCTTGCCGCGCGCGCCGAGCACGCCCACATTCATCGTCACAGGCATCGTCACAGGCCCAACCTAGTGGGTGCTCAGGCAGTGAGCCCGGCGGGTTCCAGCGACTCGAACGGTCCGACGACCGCGAGGGTCTGCGGCTGGGAGAACAGGTTGCGCGCCAGCGTCGCGACGTCGTCGAGGGTGACGTCGTCGACCCGGCCGAGCACCTCGTCGATGCTCGGGAGCTCGTCGTAGAGCAGCTCGGCCTTGGCGATCCGCGCCATCCGCGACACCGAGTCCTCGAGCCCGAGCACCATACCGCCACGGAGCTGGCCCTTGCCGCGCTCGAGCTCCTCGGCGGTGATGCCGTGCTCGGCGACCCGGGAGAGCTCGGCGCGGACGATGGTGAGCACGTCGTCGACCTTCGAGGGCAGGCAGCCGACCGAGACCGCGAACGCGCCGGCGTCGGCGTAGTGGGCGGCGTAGCTGTAGACGGAGTAGGCCAGCCCGCGCTGCTCGCGGACCTCCTGGAACAACCGCGACGACGTGCCGCCGCCGAGCGCGGCGTTGAGAACGCCGAGGGCGTAGCGGCGGTCGTCGGCGCGGACCAGCCCGTTGACGCCCAGCACCAGGTTGACCTGCTCGAACGGCCGCGAGACCACCGCCTCGCCGCTCGCGCTGCGCCGGGAGCGCTCGCCACGTCGTGGCGGCAGCGGCCGGACCGCGGTGTCGGCGAGGAAGTTCGAGCGCGAGAACGCCTTGCGCACCAGGCGTACGACGGTCGCGTGGTCGACGTTGCCGGCCACGGCGACGACCATGTTCTCGGGCGCGTAACGGGTGCGGTAGTAGCGCGCGATCTGCGTGCGCGTCAGCGCCTGGATCGACTCGACCGTGCCGGCGATCGGGCGCCCGAGCGGCGAGGACCCCCACGCCTTCTCGGCGAACAGGTTGTGCACCACGTCGTCGGGGTCGTCGTCGTGCATGGCGATCTCGTCGAGGATCACCTCACGCTCGGCCTCGACGTCGGCCGGCGCGATCGAGGAGGACGTCACCATGTCGCCGAGCACGTCGACGGCCAGCGGCAGGTCCTCATCGAGCACCCGCGCGTGGAAGCAGGTGTACTCCTTGGCGGTGAACGCGTTGAACTCGCCGCCGACCTCGTCGAGGGAGACCGAGATGTCCAGCGCGGACCGGGTCGGCGTGCCCTTGAAGAGCAGGTGCTCGAGGAAGTGAGAGGCGCCGGACAACGTCGGGGACTCGTCACGTGACCCGACGCCGACCCACACGCCGATGGCGGCGGAGCGGACGCCGGGCATGGCCTCGGTGACGACGCGCAGCCCCCCGGGAAGGACGGTCCGGCGAACCAGACCGTCCTTCTCCGCGAGGAGCGTGCGCGTCGTACCGGGCTTCTGCTGTGCTGCGGAAGGAACCACCAGGAGCCTTACTCGGCGTCGGCCTCGGCCTGGTCGCCGGACTGGTCGCCCTCGGCCTCCTCGACGACCGGGACCAGCGACAGCTTGCCGCGGTCGTCGATCTCGGCGATCTCGACCTGGACCTTCTGGCCCACGGAGAGGACGTCCTCGACCGCCTCGACCCGCTTGCCGCCGGCGAGCGCGCGCAGCTTGCTGATGTGCAGCAGGCCGTCCTTGCCCGGGAGCAGCGAGACGAACGCGCCGAAGTTGGTGGTCTTGACGACCGTGCCCAGGTAGCGCTCGCCGACCTCGGGCATCGTCGGGTTCGCGATGCCGTTGATGATCGTGCGGGCGGCCTCGGCCGACTCGCCGTCGGTGGCGCCGATGTAGATCGTGCCGTCGTCCTCGATGCTGATCTGCGCACCGGTGTCGTCCTGGATCTGGTTGATCATCTTGCCCTTGGGGCCGATGACCTCGCCGATCTTGTCGACGGGGATCTTCACGGTGATGATCCGCGGCGCGAGCAGCGACATCTCCTCGGGGGCGTCGATGGCCTCGGCCATCACGTCGAGGATCGACAGCCGGGCGTCCTTGGCCTGGGTCAGCGCGCCGGCGAGCACCTCGGCGGGGATGCCGTCGAGCTTGGTGTCGAGCTGCAGCGCGGTGACGAACTCGCGGGTGCCGGCGACCTTGAAGTCCATGTCGCCGAACGCGTCCTCGGCGCCGAGGATGTCGGTCAGCGCGACGTACTCGGTCTTGCCGTCGACCTCGTCGGAGATCAGGCCCATGGCGATGCCGGCCACCGCGGCGCGGAGCGGGACACCGGCCTGGAGCAGCGACATCGTCGAGGCGCACACCGAGCCCATCGACGTCGAGCCGTTGGAGCCCATCGCCTCGGAGAGCTGGCGGATCGCGTAGGGGAACTCCTCGCGCGTCGGCAGCACGGGCAGCAGCGCCCGGCGGGCGAGGGCGCCGTGGCCGACCTCGCGACGCTTCGGCGAGCCGACGCGACCGGTCTCGCCGGTGGAGAACGGCGGGAAGACGTACTTGTGCATGTAGCGACGCGTCTTCTCCGGGGAGAGCGTGTCGAGCTTCTGCTCCATGGTGAGCATGTTCAGCGTGGTGACGCCCAGGATCTGGGTCTCGCCGCGCTCGAACAGCGCCGAGCCGTGCACGCGCGGGATCACGCCGACCTCGGCGGACAGGGTGCGGATGTCGCTGAGCCCGCGGCCGTCCATGCGGATCTTGTCGCGCAGCACGCGCTGGCGCACGAGCTTCTTGGTCACGGCGCGGAACGCGGCGCCGATCTCCTTCTCGCGGCCCTCGAACTGCGCGGCCACCTTCTCGAGCACGGCGTCCTTCACCGAGTCGAGCGCGGCCTCGCGCTCGAGCTTGCCGGTGATGGCGAGCGCGGCCGGCAGGTCGGCAGCGGCGGCGGCCTCGACGGCCTCGTAGACGTCGTCCTCGTAGTCGAGGAAGATCGGGAACTCCTGGACCGGCTTCGCGGCCTGCTTGGCCAGCTCGGCCTGCGCCTCGCACAGCTGCTTGATGAACGGCTTGGCCGCGTCGAGACCGCCGGCGACGACCTCCTCGGTCGGAGCCTGCTTGCCGGAGCGGACCAGGTCCCAGGTCTGCTCGGTGGCCTCGGCCTCGACCATCATGATCGCGACGTCACCGGTCTCGGTGACCCGACCGGCGACCACCATGTCGAAGACCGCGTCCTCGAGCTGGCTGTGCGTCGGGAAGGCGACCCACTGGTCGTCGATGAGCGCCATCCGGGTGCCGCCGACCGGGCCGGAGAACGGCAGGCCGGAGATCTGGGTGGACAGCGAGGCCGCGTTGATCGCGAGCACGTCGTACGGCTGGTCGGGGTCGAGCGCCATGACGGTGATGACGACCTGGACCTCGTTGCGCAGGCCCTTCTTGAAGGTCGGGCGCAGCGGACGGTCGATCAGCCGGCAGGTGAGGATGGCGTCCTCGCCCGGGCGACCCTCGCTGCGGAAGAACGAGCCGGGGATCCGGCCCGCGGCGTACATCCGCTCCTCGACGTCGATGGTGAGCGGGAAGAAGTCGAAGTGGTCCTTCGGGTGCTTGCCGGCGGTGGTGGCCGACAGCAGCATGGTGTCGTCATCGAGGTAGGCGGTCACCGAACCGGCGGCCTGGCGGGCGAGCAGCCCGGTCTCGAACTTGACGGTGCGCTTGCCGTGCTTGCCGTTGTCGAGAACGGTCTCGACGGCGTAGATCTCGGGTCCCTCCATGGGTGTCCCTTTCCGTGTGTTCGCTGAAGCGATCACGCGGGGCGCCTTCGGTTGAGGCCGGTCTTCGATCGAGGCCCGCGGCCTCCGGCGTGCCCCTGCGAAGCGGGGGTCGCTGCGGATCCGAAAGCCACTACCGAGGACCGGGCCAGACGTCCGCGGTCGCTCCAACTTGAGATGGGTTTTCCGTGTTCAGTTGTCGCACCCGAGCCTAGCGAGGCGCGGGCGGTGGGGCGCCCACGGGCGCCCCGATGTGCCGAGAGCGGCACCCCGGTCGGGATGCCGCTCTGGCGAGGTTCATCGGCGCAGGCCGAGCCGCTCCACGATGGACCGGTAGCGGTTGATGTCTTCCTTCTGCATGTAGTTCAGAAGGCGACGGCGCTGTCCGACCAGGAGCAGCAGTCCGCGACGGCTGTGGTGGTCGTGCTTGTGCGTCTTGAGGTGCTCGGTCAGGTGAGCGATCCGGTGGCTGAGCAGCGCGACCTGGACCTCGGGCGAACCCGTGTCGCCCTCGGAGGTGGCGTACTCGGCGATGATCTTCTTCTTGGTCTCCGCGTCGGTACCAGTGGCCACGCGCAGCTCCCTTCATACTCGTTGCGCGGCGCGCCGGGGCCTGTTCACCCGGGCACTCTCGATCCGCGGCCGTTGGACGGCAGTGGTGTTGCTGTGTTGGTGCGGGAGTCGCCCCGCCGATCCGGCGTGGGCAACCGGTCAAGGTTATCCCAGCGGGGCGCGGAACTCCCAATCGAGCGCCTCCCCCAGCCTCAGCGGGAGGGGCCCTCGTCGGCCTGCGTGTCGGGCAGCGGGAGGAACACCGGCGCCACGGGAAGGGGCGGCGACTGCGGCAGGAACGGCGGGTTGTCCGACGTCCAGGCGTTCTTCTTGCGCCCCCAGCCGCCATCGTCGAACCGCACCGGCAGCGGGTAGGCGTTCCACACCTGCTGCTCGCCGTCGCTCCAGGCGTAGACCCGGGGCAGGCGGCCGGCGTACCGCATCCGCCCCACCAGGTCCGGGTCTACCGCGAGCGGCTTTCCGGCCTGGTCGAAGAGCTGGACGCCCTGGAGCGGGTTGCCGTCGGCATCGTAGGCGAACACGTTGCGCACCCGGTGGCCGTCGTTGACCAGGCCCGCGTCGGACACGTAGCCACAGCTCCCCACCGCGCACGGGTGCGACTGCTCGTTGAGGTAGTCCGACGAGGGGAAGCTGTCCGCCACGTTCACCAGCAGGAGGACGGCAAGCGCGTTGAGCCCCAGCAGCACCACCCGCGCGAGGACCGAGCCCGGCGACTGCGCGGCCGGCCAGAGCTTCCGCAGGCCGAGCAGCACGCTGCCGGCGGTCGCCGCGAGCAGGAGCAGCAGCCCGGAGAGGTTGTCGCCGAAGCGCGGCACGAGCGTCGCGTGCTCCCAGGGGCCTGTGTAGAGGTCGAGGATCTGGACGGCGACCCAGGCGCGCAGCACCCACCAGGCCGGGCGGATCGTCTGCACGATCTCCCAGCCCTGCCTGGTCCACGGCCCCGTAGCCATCAAGCTCTCCCAGCGCTCGCGGGCCCCGTCCAGGCCGGCTGTCACCGAGGCTCGGGTCGGCACCGCGGGCAGCCTCGGCCGGTGGCGTCCAGCGCGGGTCGCCGGCACGACCCCCGCCGCGGACCGCAGCTCGTCGGCATAGGCCCGCGGGTCCCCGAGCTCGGCCACCGAGCCGCCGTCGGCGACGAGCTCGGAGAGGTCGGCCTCGAGCCCACCGAGCAGGTCGTCGCGCTGCTCCTCGGACAGGTCGGACAGCCGGGCCCGGACCTTGTCGAGGAAGTCGGTCACCTCCGGGCGGACCTCCACCCTGGTCGTGTCGTTCATCGGGTGACCCCCTCGGTCAGTGGCTGCGTGTGGTCGAGTCGTGCGGTGCGGTCGGCGGCGGCCGTCGGGGAGGCCGGCCGGGCCAGCAGGCCGGACACCGTCCTCGCGAAGCTCTCCCAGTCGGCGCGCTGCCGGTCGAGCAGGCTGCGGCCGGCCGGCGTGATCCCGTAGTACTTGCGGTGCGGGCCCTCGTCGGAGGGCACGACGTACGACGTGAGCGCCCCCGACGCGTAGAGGCGGCGGAGCGTGCCGTAGACGGAGGCGTCGCCGACCCCGTCCAGACCGCCCGCGCGCAGCCGGCGTACGACGTCGTAGCCGTAGCCGTCCTCCCGGTCCACGACCGCCAGCACCGCCACGTCGAGCACTCCCTTGAGGAGCTGCGTGGTGTCCATGCATCGCACACTACTGTGCAATCCGGGATACCGCGCAATGCGACACGCCTGACCGGCCTGGTTCGGCTGGGCGCGCCGCGCCCCCGGCAAGGTAAAGAAATCGGCTGCTTCTCGTGACGCAGGTAACACGCTGGGGTCCGCGTGACATGTGAGGGTCAGGAGCGCACCCTTCCACAGACAGGACCCCCCATGTCCCCCTTCATCAGGACCACCGTCGGCCGCAGCACGGCCGCCCTCGCCGCCCTCGCCGCCCTCGCCGCAGCCGGCCTGCTGTCCACCCCCGTGGCCACCGCCTCGACCGGCGCCCGGGACTCCGACGGCGACAACATGCCCAACCGCTGGGAGCTCGCCAACGGCCTGAACCCGCACCGGGCCAACGCCCGCCGCGACGCCGACCACGACGGCCTGCGGAACCTTGCGGAGTTCCGGCACCACACGGACCCCCAGGACGAGGACACCGACAACGACGGCGACGACGACGGCGACGAGGTCGAGGACGGCGTGAAGTCGACCAACGTGCTCGACCGTGACACCGACGACGACGGGGTCCGCGACGGCGACGAGGATGCCGACCACGACGGCGTCTCCAACGAGGACGAGGACGACGCCGACGAGACCTGCGTCGCGGACGACGACGACTCCGACGAGGACGGCGTCAGCGACGAGGACGAGAACGAGCAGGGCACGAAGGCCCACGACGACGACTCGGACGGAGACGGCGTCGAGGACGGCGACGAGGACTCCGACCACGACGGCGTCTCCAACAGCGTCGACGACGACGAGGAGGACTCCGACGTCGACGACGACGGTGAGGACGACGACGACAACTCGCAGGGCGACGACTGCGACGAGCAGGGCGGCCACGAGGACGACTGACCCGACGCCCCCCGCGGTTCAGACGCACGGGCCCGCCTCCGTCTCGGAGGCGGGCCCGCGGTCGTCGGCGCGAGGATCAGGTCAGCAGCGCGCGTACGGCGTCACGTGCGGCCGCCGGGTCCGACGCGGCCAGCGCCGCCTCGGCGGCGTGCTCGCACGTGTCCATCGACACCTCCGCGAGCTGCGCCCCGACCGCACGGACCGCAGCGACCGCCATCGACAGCGAGGTCACGCCCATCCCGACGAGCGCGGTGGCGAGCAGGGGGTCGGCCGCCGCCTCACCGCACACGCCGACGGGCTTGCCGGCGTGCTTGCCGGCCTCGGCCGTGATCGCGACGAGCTGCAGCACGGCCGGTTGCCACGGGTCGGTCAGGTGCGCCAGGTCGCTGGCCATCCGGTCGGCGGCCATCGTGTACTGCGTCAGGTCGTTGGTGCCGATCGACAAGAAGTCCACGTGCTCGAGCAGCCGGTGGGCCAGCAGCGCCGCGCTCGGCACCTCCACCATGACCCCCGCGCGCAGCCCGCGGGCGTGCACCTGCTCCGCGAACTCCCGGGCCTCGTCCACGGTGGCGACCATCGGCGCCATCACCCATGGCTCGGTGCCGCTCAGCTCGGCGGCCCGGGCGATCGCGTCGAGCTGCCGGGCGAGCAGGCCGGGGTTGTCGAACGACAGCCGCAGTCCCCGCACCCCGAGGGCCGGGTTCTCCTCACCGGCCAGCGTCGCGAACGCCAGCGGCTTGTCCGAGCCGGCGTCGAGGGTGCGGATCACCACGGTCCGGTCCGGTCCGAACGAGCGCAGCACCGAGGCGTAGAGCTCCGCCTGCTCGTCGACCGACGGCTCGTCCTTGCGGTTGAGGAAGCACAGCTCGGTGCGGAACAGCCCGCTGCCCTCGACGGGACCCTGCGCGGCCTGCGCCGCCGAGGCCTCGTCGGCGACGTTCGCCAACACCTTCACACGCGTGCCGTCGCTGGTCCGTGCCGGTCCCTCCCACGTCTCGAGCAGCGCCCGCCTGCGCCGCGACTCCTCGACCCGGGACTGCGCGGACGACTCCTCGGGCTCCACCTCGACGTGCCCGGAGACGCCGTCGACCAGGACGTGGCTGCCGCCGCGCAGCCCGAGCGCGCCGTGGACGGCGACCACGCACGGGATGCCGAGCTGGCGCGCGATGATCGCGGTGTGGCTGGTCGGCCCGCCCCGCTCGGTGACGAGCGCGAGCACCAGCTCGGCGTCGAGGCCCGCGGTGTCCGCGGGCGCGAGGTCCTCGGCCACCAGCACGCTGGGCCGCTCCGGGGTCGGCACACCCGGCTCGGGCTCGCCGACGATCTCGGCGGTGAGCCGGCGCTCGAGGTCGCGCAGGTCGGTGACCCGCTCGGCCATGAGCCCGCCCATCTGGGCGAACAGCTCGGCGAACTGGTCGACGCTCCCGCTGAGCGCCTCGAGCAGCGGTGCGCTCTCGAGACGGCCGGCCACGGCACCCCGGAGCCCCGGGTCGCGCGCCAGACCCGCCGTCGCGGTCAGCACCTCGGCGGCGGACCCGCTCGCTCTCCCGGCCCGGTCCGCGAGGCGCCCGGACACGGCTGCCACGGCTGCGTCGTACCGCTCGAGTGCGGCATCGCGCTCGAGCTGCTGTGCGGCGAACGCCGCGACGGCGTCGGGCGACACCTCGGTCGAGGCGACGAGCACCGGTCCGTAGGCGACACCGGGGACGACCGGCGTGCCGCGCAGCGCCTCGCCGGCAGCGGCAGGGTCGGTGGCGGCATCAGAGGAGGTGGGCTGAGGGGTCATGGAAGAAAAGTAAACCGTGGCGCTCCTTGACAGTCAACAGATTCGGGCGTAAAACAACAGATACAAAGATCCACAACCCGGGGCAGCCCGCCGAGGAGGCAGCGTGTACGCCGAGGAACGTCAGCAGGCGATCGCGGACCTGATCACCCAGCGCGGGCGTCTCTCCGTCGCCGAGCTGGCGGAACGGTTCGCGGTCACCACCGAGACGGTACGACGCGACCTCTCGCTGCTGGAACGGGCCGGCGTGGTTCGCCGGGTCCACGGCGGCGCCGTGCCCGCCGCCTCCCTCACCGTCCTGGAGCTGGGGGTCGGCGAGCGCGACAGCAGCCACAGCGAGGAGAAGGACCGGGTGGCCGCCGCAGCCCTGAAGTTCCTGCCCACCGACGGCGGCAGCGTCCTGCTCGACGCGGGTACGACGACCGCCCGGCTGGCCGCGCTGCTGCCCCACGAGCACCCGTTCACCGTCTACACCAACGCCGTGCCGATCGCGGCGCGGCTGGCCGCCCGTCCCAACGTCGACCTGCACCTGCTCCCCGGCCGGGTCCGCCGCACCACCCAGGCGGCGGTCGGCGAGGAGACCGTGGCCGCGCTGGAGCCGCTGCGCGTCGACGTGGCGTTCGTGGGCACCAACGGGCTGACGGTCGAGCACGGCCTGAGCACCCCGGACCAGAGCGAGGCCGCTGCGAAGCGGGCCATGATCACCTGTGGCCGCCAGGTGGTCGTGCTCACCGACTCCTCCAAGGTCGGCCACGAGAGCACGATCCGGTTCGCCAAGCTCGACCAGGTCGACGCCGTCGTCACCGACAGCGGGCTCGGCGCCGACGACCGCGACGCGCTGGCTGCCCTCGACATCGAAGTCCTCATCGCATGATCGTCACCCTCACCCCCAACCCCAGCTTCGATCGCACGATCGCGCTGGACTCCTCCCTCGAGCGCGGTGCCGTGCTCCGCGCGGTCTCGACGACCTCGCAGGCGGCCGGCAAGGGGGTCAACATCTCCCGGGCCGCGGTGGCCGCGGGCATCCCCACGATCGCGGTGCTTCCCGCCGCGAGCGACGACCCCTACGTCCTCGAGCTGCTCGGCGCCGGAATCGACTGCCGTCCCGAGCAGCCGGACGGCGACGTCCGGCTCAACGTGACGATCACCGAGCCCGACGGCATCACCACCAAGATCAACTCCCCCGGTGCCACCGCCACCCCCGCCGGGCTCGACCGGCTCCGCACCGCGGTGCAGCAGCGGGCCCGCCAGGCCGACTGGGTCGTGCTCGCCGGGTCCCTGCCGCCCGGGGCGCCGGCGGACTGGTACGCCACCCTCGTCTCGGACCTCGCCGACTCCCCCGCGCACGTGGCGGTCGACACCTCCGGAGCGCCGCTCGAGGCGATCGCCGCCCACCTCGAGCAGGCGGCGCCGGACCTGCTCAAGCCCAACGCCGAGGAGCTCGCCGAGCTCACCGGCGGGGACGCCGACGCGATCGAGGCCGACCCCGCGGCCGCCGCCGCCGCGGCGCACAAGCTCGTCGAGCGTGGCATCGGGGCCGTGCTGGCGACGCTCGGGGCCGGCGGGGCCGTGCTCGTCACCGAGCGCGGGGCCTGGCACGCCACCCCTCCCCCGACGACCGTCATCAGCACCGTCGGCGCCGGCGACTCCAGCCTCTTCGGCTACGTCCTCGGTGCCCTGCGCGGCAACGAGCCCGAGGACCGGCTGCGGCTCGCGGTGGCCTACGGCAGCGCGGCCGCCGGACTACCCGGCACGACCATCCCCACCCCGGACCACGTCCACCCCGAGCTCGTCACCGTCGCCGAGCTGACCCCTGCCACCGAAGTGAGGACCTCATGAGCAGCACCCCCACCGGCGACGCCACCGCTCCGCCGATCATCAGCGCCGACCTGGTCCGGCTGGACGTCTCCCTCGGAGACGACAAGGAAGCCACGATCCGCGGCCTCGCCGAGATCGTCGCCGACGCCGGGCGTACGACGAACGCTGCGGGGCTCGCCGACGACGCCCTGGCCCGCGAGGCGACCTCGCCGACCGGCCTCCCCGGGGGCATCGCGATCCCGCACTGCCGCACCGAGGCCGTGGACGTCCCCACCCTGGCGTTCGCCCGGCTGTCCCCCGCCACCGACTTCGGCGCCAAGGACGGCCCCGCCGACATCGCGTTCCTGATCGCGGCACCCGCCGGTGGCGACGCGACCCACCTCGAGGTGCTCACCCAGCTCGCCCGCGCGCTGGTCCGGCCCGACTTCACCGCCGGGCTGCGGGCCGCCGAGACGCCTGCCGACGTGGTGGCGCTGGTGCAGGGTGCGGTCAAGGTCAAGCCGCCGACGCCGGCCCCCGCCGAGCCCGCCCCCGCGGCGACGGCGCCCGCCGAGGCTGCCGCGCCCGCCGTACGACGCAGCCTGGTGGCGGTCACCGCCTGCCCGACCGGCATCGCCCACACCTACATGGCGGCCGAGGCCCTCGAGGCCGCCGCCGCCCGTGCCGGGGTGGACATCCACGTCGAGACCCAGGGCTCCGCCGGATCGACGCCGCGGCCCGCCGCCACCATCGCCGCCGCGGACGCCGCTATCTTCGCCGCCGCCGTGGGGGTGCGCGAGCGGCACCGCTTCGCCGGCAAGCCGGTCGTCGCCTCGGGCGTGAAGCGCGCGATCGACGACGGGGACGCGATGATCGCCGAGGCCCTCGCCTACGCCACCGACCCGCACGCACCACGCGTGGAGGGCACCGCGGCGGCGGCTGCCGA
The DNA here is from genome assembly GCA_051960495.1 of Nocardioides sp. Lineage (GTDB taxonomy): Bacteria > Actinomycetota > Actinomycetes > Propionibacteriales > Nocardioidaceae > Nocardioides_B. The sequence continues at coordinate 14,251 of JBQCEF010000131.1, forward strand.
GGCCACCCACGGAGCCGAGGAGTCCTGGGGCCTGCGGATCCGTCGCGTGCTGATGACGGGCGTCTCCTACATGATCCCGTTCGTCGCGGCGGGCGGCCTGCTGATCGCCCTCGGCTTCCTGCTCGGCGGCTATGACATCACCGGTCCCGCCGGGGAGATCGTCACCAAGAACACCATCTACAACCTGCCTGACCTCAACGCGCTGAACCTGACGCACGCCCTGTTCGACTCGCCGTTCTTCGCCTACCTGGGCGCGCTGTTCTTCGCCCTCGGCGCGACGGCCTTCAAGTTCCTGGTCCCGGCGCTGGCCGGCTACATCGGCTTCGCCATCGCCGACCGGCCCGGCATCGCCCCAGGATTCGTGATGGGCGCGCTCGCGGTCGACCTCGGCGGCTTCGGCCTCCCGCAGACCGGCTTCCTCGGTGGGATCATCGGTGGCGTGCTCGCCGGGGTCGTGGCGCTGTGGATCGCCCGCTGGAAGGTCCGCCCGTGGATGCGCGGCCTGATGCCGGTGCTGGTCATCCCGCTGCTCACGACACTGATCACCGGGCTCGTGATGATCGTCGTCCTCGGCAAGCCGCTCGGCTGGGTGATGGAGAAGCTGAACGAGGGCCTGACCAACATGGCCGACAGCGGCGCCGGTGTCGTGCTCGGTGTCGTGCTCGGGCTGATGATGGCCTTCGACATGGGCGGGCCGCTCAACAAGACCGCCTACCTGTTCGCGACGACAGGTCTTGCCGCCGCCGCCACGGCCACCGGCGACGCCCCCCAGCTGCAGATCATGGCCGCCGTCATGCTCGCCGGCATGGTGCCGCCGCTGGCGCTCGCGCTGGCGACCGCGGTGCGCCCGGCGCTGTTCACGCCGGCCGAGCGGGAGAACGGCAAGGCGGCGTGGGCACTGGGCGCGTCCTTCATCACCGAGGGTGCGATCCCGTTCGCCGCGGCCGATCCGCTGCGCGTGATCCCCTCGATCATGCTGGGCAGCGCGGTCACCGGCGGCATCGCGATGGCTGCCCACGTGACGCTGCGCGCCCCGCACGGCGGCATCTTCGTGCTCTTCGCCGTCGGCCACGTCATCTGGTTCCTGGTGGCGCTGCTCGTCGGCGTGCTCGTGGCCGCCGCCGCGGTCGTCGCCCTCAAGCAGTTCACCGAGAGCAAGGAAGAGATCGACGAGCTGGCCTACACGGCCTGACCCGGCACCCCCGACCCCCGCAGCACCACCTCACGAGGAGACATCCATGACCAGCAAGACCGTGACCGTCGGTTCCGCCGTCGGCCTGCACGCCCGCCCCGCCGCGATCATCGCCGAGAAGGCCGCCGAGCTGTCCGTGCCGGTGACGCTGTCCAAGGACGGCGGGATGGCCGTCGACGCGTCGTCTGCGTTGATGATCATGACGCTGGGTGCGAAGAAGGGCGACCAGGTCGAGGTGGCCGGCGACGACGAGGCCGCGGTGGCCACGATCGCCGGGCTCGTCGAGCAGGACCTCGACGCCTGATTCCCTATCGGGGATCAGGGGTCAAGAGGCTGTTTGTTT
>JBQCEF010000132.1:0-2524 GCA_051960495.1 Nocardioides sp.
CGTGGTGCTGTTCCTTCCCGGCGGCATCGCCGGCACCGCCGCCGCGGTGGCCGGACGCCGGCGCCGGACCCCGGAGAGCCTGCTCGCCGAGGCCGACGACGCGCAGGACGAAGCGGTGCTGGATACGCAGCGTTGAACCGGCTGCCCGGGTCCGCGGCAGCCGGGGACCACACCGTCGGCCGGTGGGTCACCGACAGCGCGCGGCGCCAGCCCGCGAAGGTCGCGATCGACGACCGCGGGGTGCGCATCAGCTACGCCGAGCTGGACCGCCGCAGCGACGAGCTGGCCGCCGCCTTCGTGCGTGCCGGCTACGGACCCGGCGACCGCGTCGCCACCGTGGCGGGCAACTCGGCCGACCAGGTCGTGGTGTTCTTCGCCTGCGCCAAGGCAGGGCTCGCCCTGGTCCCGCTGTCGTGGCGGCTGACCGCGCACGAGCTCGCCACGAACCTCGCCACCGCGGCGCCGGCCCTGCTGCTGGTCGAGGAGGCCTGGCACCGGGTGGCGACCGAGGCGGTACGCCGTGCCGGCTCGTCGCTGCCCACGACGACGCTGGGCTCGACCGGCGTCGAGTCGACGGTCCCGGACCGGGTCCTCCCGCCGGGCGACTCGTGGCCGGCGGCGCGCCCGGTCCGCGACGACGACCCGCTGCTGGTCATCTTCACCTCGGGCAGCGAGGCCACCCCCAAGGGCGTCGTACTCACCCACGCGAACTGCTTCTGGAACAACCTCGCACTGGCCCAGGCGCTGGAGCTGACCGCCTCCGACGTCGTGCTGGCCACGCTGCCCCAGTTCCACGTGGCGGGCTGGAACTGCCAGCCGCTGGCCGCCTGGTGGCTCGGCGCGACCGTGGTGCTCGAGCGCACCTTCGAGCCGTCGCGCGTGCTGCAGCTGGTGGCGGACCGCGCCGTGACCACGATGATGGGCGTGCCCACGCAGTACCACCTGCTGGCGGCCGACCCCGGCTTCCACGACGCCGACCTGTCCTCGCTGCGCCAGGTGGTGGTGGGGGGCGCCACGATGCCGGGCCGGCTGCTCGGGGTGTGGGCCGAGCGCGGCGTCCCGGTGCTGCAGGGCTACGGGCTCACCGAGGCCTCGCCCAACGTGCTCGTCCTGCTCTTCGCGCAGGCCGCCTCCCACCCCGGCGCGGTGGGCTGGCCCTACCCGTACGTCGAGGTGCGGATCGTCGACCCGGGCACCGGGGAGCCGCTCACGGGCGAGGCCGTCGGGGAGCTGCAGGTGCGTGGCCCGGCGGTCTTCCCGGGCTACCTCGACTCGCCCGAGCAGACCGCGGCCGTCCTCTCCGAGGGGTGGCTGCGGACGGGCGACCTGGCCGCACGCGACGCTGAGGGGTGCCACCGGATCGTCGACCGGCTCAAGCACATCTACATCTCGGGCGGGGAGAACGTCGCTCCCGCCGAGGTCGAGGCCGCGCTGCTCCGGCACCCGCTGGTCGCCGAGGCGGCCGTGGTAGGAGTGCCGCACGAGGTGTGGGGCGAGGTGGGAGTCGCGTTCGTCCAGCCGGCGCAGGGGGCGCTGCTCACGCCCGACGAGGTGCTGGCACACGCCCACGAGCTCCTCGCCGGCTTCAAGGTGCCCCACGAGGTCCACGTCGTCGCCGAGCTGCCGCGCACGGGGATCGGCAAGGTGGCCCGCGCCCGGCTGCGGTCCGACGTGACGAGCGAGAACAGGCAGGGACGCCCATGAGCACACCCGACTTCGCCGAGCTGGAGCGCCGGCACGACGCGGACGCATCGCCGGAGAAGCGGCGCACCAAGCGCGGAGAGGCCACGCGGCGCAAGCTGCTCGAGGCCGCCGAGCAGGTGTTCTCCGAGCTCGGCTACCACGAGGCGTCGATCGTGAAGATCACCGAGCGCGCCGGGGTGGGGCTCGGCACGTTCTACCTCTACTTCGACAGCAAGCAGACCGTGTTCGAGGCGCTGGTCATCGACCTCAACCGCCGCGTGCGGCACTCGATGGCACAGGCCATGCAGGGCGCCGGCAACCGGCTCGAGGCCGAACGAGCCGGCTTCGCGGGCTTCTTCCGCTTCACTGCGGAACATCCGGCGCTCTACCGGATCATCCGGGAGGCGGAGTTCGTGTCCCCGGCTGCGCTGCACCTGCACTACACGCGGATCGTGGAGGGCTACGTCGAGGGACTGACCAAGGCCCAGGCCGCCGGCGAGGTCACCGACATCGACCCCGCGGTCGCCGCGTGGGCGCTGATGGGCATCGGCGAGCTCATCGGCATGCGTTACATCCTCTGGGAGCGCGACGAGCAGGGCCGCCCGCCGACGGCGCTCCCGCCCGAGGTCTTCGACCACATGATGCGGTTCATCAACAACGCTCTCGTCCCCGGACGGAGCAACCAGGAGGAGAAGTCGTGAGCGAGAGCTATCTCGAGGGCAGGAAGGCGCTCGTGACCGGCGGGGGGAGCGGCATCGGACTGGCCACCGCGCGCCACCTCGCCGGACTCGGCGCGCACGTCACCATCGCCGACATCGACGGTGAGGCCGCCGGAGCCGCC
>JBQCEF010000133.1:0-12653 GCA_051960495.1 Nocardioides sp.
GCGGGTCTATTGGTTTCGTGACGCTCGATCGGCTCGCTCCTCACCCACCGAACGACGCCCCGACCCGTCGGCTGCCCCTCGGCACGATCGTGCACGCGCGGTCGGGCGACAAGGGCGGCGACGCCAACATCGGGCTCTGGGCGATGGACGCCGCGAACCGGCCCGACCGGGTCGCCTGGCTGCTCGACACCGTGACCCCCGACCTGGTGAAGCGGCTTCTTCCCGAGACCGCCGACCTCGACGTGGAGGTGTTCGCGCTGCCGAACCTCGGCGGCGTCAACGTGCTGGTGCACGGCCTGCTCGGCGACGGCGTCGCTGCGTCGAGCCGGTTCGACCCGCAGGCCAAGGCGCTCGGCGAGTGGATCCGCTCGCGCCACGTCGACATCCCGGAGGGCTTGCTGTGAGCGGCTTCTGGAGCGAGGAGCAGGAGGCGCTGCGCGAGAGCGCCCGCGCGTTCGTGCGCACCGAGGTCGTCCCGCACCTGCAGGAGTGGGAGGACGCCGGCGAGGTGCCGCGCGAGCTGCACGCGAAGGCCGCGAAGCTCGGCTTCCTCGGGCTCGGCGTCCCGGAGGAGTACGGCGGCAGCGGCGGGACGTTCCTGGACGCGCTCGCGTGCTCGGAGGCGTTCACCGACGCGGGCGCCTCGAGCGGGCTGCTCGCCGCACTTTTCACCAGCGGCATCGCGCTGCCGCACATCGTCGCCACCGGCGACCCGGACCTGATCGACCGGTTCGTCCGCCCGACCCTGGCCGGCGAGAAGATCGGGTCGCTGGCGGTCACCGAGCCGGGCGGCGGGTCCGACGTGGCGAACATCCGCACGACCGCTCGCCGCGACGGCAGCGACTACCTCGTCAACGGCGCCAAGACGTTCATCACGTCCGGGGTACGCGCCGACTTCGTCACGACCGCGGTGCGCACGGGTGGCCCGGGCCACGCCGGGATCTCGCTGCTGGTCGTGGAGAAGGGCACGCCCGGCTTCGAGGTGACCCGGTCGCTGACCAAGATGGGCTGGCACTGCTCGGACACCGCCGAGCTGTCCATCGTCGACGTGCGGGTGCCCGCGAGCAACCTCGTGGGCGAGGAGAACACCGGGTTCGCACAGATCGCGAACGCGTTCGTGGTCGAGCGGCTGGCGCTGGCCGCGCACGGGTACGGCATCGCGGACCGAGCCTTGGAGCTCGCGGCGTCGTACGCCCAGGACCGGGAGACGTTCGGCAAGCCGCTCGCCGCCAACCAGGTCGTCCGGCACCGGCTCGTGGACATGCACCGGCGGGTCGACGTCGCGCGGACCTACACCCGCGAGGTCGCGCGCCGCTACGTCGCCGGCGAGATGCCGCTCGTCGAGGCGCTGCACGCCAAGGCGACCGCCGTGGAGACCGCGGAGTGGGTCTGCAGCCAGGCCGTGCAGCTGTTCGGCGGCACCGGCTACATGCACGGGACCGAGGTGGAGCGGCACTACCGCGACGCCCGGATCCTCGGAATCGGAGGAGGAGCCACCGAGGTGCTCAACGACCTGAACGCACGACTGCTGGGGTACACGCCATGATCACCCCACGAAACTGCTCGCTGCGCTCGCACTTCCGCGGGGGCCCCGAATGAGCGCGGCGCCGGACGTGGCCGGACCCGAGCTCGACCAGCCGTCGCCGCGTCGTACCGCGATGCTGGAGAAGCTCGCCGCCCTCGACGCCGAGCACGCCAAGGCCGTCGCGGGCGGTGGCGAGAAGTACGTCGCCCGCCACCGCGAACGCGGCAAGCTCACCGCCCGTGAACGGGTCGAGCTGCTCGTCGACGAGGGCTCGGCGTTCCTCGAGCTGTCGCCGCTGGCCGGCTGGGGGTCCGACTTCGCGGTCGGTGCGTCCGTGGTCACCGGCATCGGCGTGGTCGAGGGCGTCGAGTGCATGATCGTCGCCAACGACCCCACCGTGCGGGGCGGCGCGAGCAACCCGTGGACGGTGAAGAAGATCTTCCGCGCGGCGCAGATCGCCCGCGAGAACCGGCTGCCGAGCATCAACCTCGTCGAGTCGGGCGGCGCGGACCTGCCGACGCAGAAGGAGATCTTCATCCCCGGCGGCGACCTGTTCCGAGGCCTGACGAAGGCCAGCGCCGCGAAGACGCCGACGATCGCGCTGGTGTTCGGCAACTCGACGGCCGGCGGCGCCTACGTGCCGGGGATGAGCGACTACGTGGTGATGGTCAAGGAGCAGGCCAAGGTCTTCCTCGGCGGCCCGCCGCTGGTGAAGATGGCCACCGGCGAGGAGTCCGACGACGAGTCGCTCGGCGGTGCGGAGATGCACGCGCGTACGTCGGGGCTCGCGGACTACCTCGCCGTCGACGAGCACGACGCGATCCGGATCGGGCGGCGGATCGTGGCGCGCCTCAACTGGCGCAAGGCGGTTGGATCGGTGGTCGAGGAGCGAGCGCAGCGAGCGTCTCGAGACCTCGCAGCCGGTGGTTTCGAGACGCCTCGCAGGCTCGGCTCCTCAACCAGCGACTACGCCGAGCCGGACCTCGATCCGGAGGGGCTGCTCGACCTGATCCCCGAGGACCTCAAGGAGCCGTTCGACCCGCGCGAGGTGATCGCCCGCATCTGCGACGGCACCGGCCCCGGCAACGAGGTGGTCTTCGACGAGTTCAAGCCGCTCTACGGACCGAGCCTCGTGACCGGCTGGGCGAAGGTGCACGGCCGCCAGATCGGCATCCTCGCCAACGCCCAGGGAGTGCTGTTCAGCGAGGAGTCTCAGAAGGCGGCCCAGTTCATCCAGCTCGCCAACCAGATCGACGTACCCCTGCTGTTCCTGCACAACACCACCGGCTACATGGTCGGCAAGGAGTACGAGCAGCGCGGCATCATCAAGCACGGCGCGATGATGATCAACGCGGTGAGCAACTCCACTGTGCCGCACATCTCGATCATGATGGGCGCCTCCTACGGCGCCGGGAACTACGGCATGTGCGGGCGCGCCTACGACCCGCGATTCCTGTTCACGTGGCCCTCGGCGAAGTCGGCCGTGATGGGGCCGGCGCAGCTCGCCGGGGTGCTGTCGATCGTCGCGCGGCAGGCCGCCGAGGCGAAGGGCAAGCCGTACGACGAGGAGGCCGACGCCGGCATGCGCGCCTTCGTCGAGCAGTCCGTCGAGGAGCAGAGCCTGCCGTTCTTCCTGTCGGGGATGGTGTACGACGACGGCGTCATCGACCCGCGGGACACCCGGACCGTGCTGGGCATCTGCCTGTCCGTCATCGAGAACGCGCCCATCGAGGGCACCGACCGCTTCGGCGTCTTCAGGATGTGAGGGACGTGCTGAGTGTGATGACGAGCCGGGCCGAGGGCCGGACGGTGCCCGAAGGGAGCGTCAAAGGGCTTGGCCGCGGCGCCGGGAGCGTGACGCAACCGCGCACCGAATCGCCCGAGCGACGCGCCGCCCAAGCGACCCCGGGCCCCGGCAGGACCTCGACCCGGAGCGGGCTCCCCGCGGGCACCGTCCGCTCCGCATCCGCGCGCGCTCGGTCGGTCCGCAGCGCAGACCTGGTCCAGGAGGCGTCTTGGCGGGTCGATCGTCGGCATGTGGTGCCGGGGATCGACCCGGCAGCAATGGATCTCGTCCGCGCGACCCGTCACGGACTCGGAGGAGCCGCATGACCTCGATCAGACGACTGCTCGTCGCGAACCGGGGGGAGATCGCCCGTCGGGTCTTCCGGACATGCCGCGACCTCGGGATCGAGACCGTCGCGGTCCACTCCGACGCCGATGCGGGGCTGCCGTTCGTAGCCGAGGCGGACGCCGCCGTACGCCTCCCCGGCAACACCCCGGCCGAGACCTACCTGCGCGGCGACCTGGTCGTCGAGGCGGCGCTCCGGTCCGGCGCCGACGCGGTGCACCCCGGCTACGGGTTCCTGTCCGAGAACGCCGCGTTCGCCCGCCAGGTCATCGAGGCGGGGCTGACCTGGGTCGGCCCGCGGCCGGAGTCGATCGAGCAGATGGGCTCGAAGGTCGAGGCGAAGAAGCTCGTCGCCGCGGCCGACGTGCCGGTGCTCGGCGAGGTCGGCCCCGACGACGTCACCGAGGCCGACCTGCCCTTGCTGGTCAAGGCGTCCGCGGGCGGCGGCGGTCGCGGCATGCGGGTCGTCCGCGAGCTGGCCCAGGTCGCCGCCCAGGTCGCCCAGGCCGCCGACGAGGCCGCGTCCGCGTTCGGCGACCCGACCGTCTTCTGCGAGCCCTACGTCGAGCACGGCCGCCACGTCGAGGTCCAGGTCGTCGCCGACACCCACGGGACCGTGCTGGTGCTCGGCGAGCGCGACTGCTCGATCCAGCGCCGGCACCAGAAGGTCGTCGAAGAGACGCCCGCGCCGGGCCTGTCGGAGGAGACTCGGCGCGCGTTGTACGACGCCGCCCGGGCCGCCGCCGCGTCGGTCGACTACGTCGGCGCCGGGACGGTCGAGTTCCTGCTCGACCCGGCGACGCAGCGGTTCTGGTTCCTCGAGATGAACACCCGGCTCCAGGTCGAGCACCCCGTCACCGAGTGCGTGTGGGGGGTCGACCTGGTCGCCCTGCAGGTCGCTGTGGCCGAGGGGCAGCCCCTCTCCGGATTCGTCCGCGGAAGCGAGCCAGCTCGGGGCGGGCGTGCCTCGGACGAATCGACGTGGGCGCCCAACGGGCACGCCGTGGAGGTCCGCCTCTACGCCGAGGACCCCGCGGCCGGGTGGCAGCCGCAGAGCGGTCGGCTGACCCGCTTCGACATCCCGGGGGTCGACGCCGAGCTCGCCGCGCCCGCGTCGTACGGCATCCGCCTCGACTCCGGCTTCACCGCAGGCGACGAGGTCGGCACCCACTACGACGCGATGCTCGCCAAGGTCGTCGCCTGGGCGCCGACCCGCGAGGACGCGCTGCGCCGGCTGGCCGGCACGCTCGCCAGGGCGCGGATCCACGGGCTGCGGACCAACCGCGACCTGCTGGTCAACGTGCTGCGCCACGAGGCCGTGGTCGCCGGGGACGTGAGCACCGACTTCTTCGACCGGCACGGCCTCGACGAGCTGGCCACCCCGCCGGCCGGGGAGGAGGCGGTCGCGCTGAGCGCGTTCGCCGCGACCGTCGCGGGCGCGGAGCGCGACAGGGCCGCGCGCACGGTCCAGCCCCGGATCCCGGTCGGCTGGCGCAACGTCATCTCCTCCCCCCACCAAACCCGATTCGTCTGTGCAACTTCGTCTGTTTCCAGCGGGACGGTCACAGACGAACCGGGCGTGATCGAAGTCCGGTGGTACGGCGGGCGCGACGGCTACGCGAGTGCGGACCTCGACGTCGACGTGGTCGAGGCGTCCGCGGATCGGGTCGTCCTCGAGCACGCCGGGCCGCGCCGCGCGTTCGACGTGCTCGTCGAGGCCGACGGGTCGGTGGACGTCGAGTCGTCGCTCGGTCACGTGGCCCTGCGCCGGGTGCCGAGGTTCGTCGACCCCGCCGACCAGGTCGCCACCGGGTCGCTGCTCGCGCCGATGCCCGGCACGGTCATCTCGGTGGCCGTCGCGGTCGGCGACGAGGTCGTCGCCGGGCAGCCGGTGCTGGTCCTCGAGGCGATGAAGATGCAGCACACCGTCTCCGCCCTCCACGACGGCGTCGTCGCCGAGATCGACGTCGCCACCGGCGCGCAGGTCGCCGCCGGCTCCGTCCTCGCCGTCGTCACCTCAACCACCGAATCCCAGGGAGAAACCGCATGACCGAGCAGATCGCGTTCACCGAGTCCGAGGAGCGCCAGAGCCTCCGCCGCGAGGTCGCCAAGCTCGCCGGCACGTTCGGCCGCGAGTACTTCACCCAGCAGGCCCGCAGCGGCGGCAAGACCACCGACCTGTGGCTGGCCATCGGCAAGAACGGCTACCTCGGCATCAACATCCCCGAGCAGTACGGCGGGGGTGGCGGCGGCATCGGCGACATCGCGGCCGTCTGCGAGGAGCTCGCCGCGCAGGGCTGCCCGCTGCTGATGATGGTGGTCAGCCCCGCGATCTGCGGCACGGTGATCACCCGGTTCGGCACCGAGGAGCAGAAGCAGCGCTGGCTGCCCGGGATCTGCGACGGCACGGCGACGATGGCGTTCGCGATCACCGAGCCCGACGCCGGCACGAACTCCCACAACATCACCACGACAGCCCGACGCGATGGCGACGGGTGGGTGCTGAAGGGTCGCAAGATCTACATCTCCGGCGTCGACGAGGCCGAGAACGTCCTGGTGGTGGCCCGGACCGAGGACGCCCGCACCGGCAAGCTCAAGCCGTGCCTGTTAGTCGTACCGACCGACGCGGCCGGCTTCGAGGCCACCCCGATCCCGATGGAGATCGTCAGCCCCGAGCAGCAGTTCTCGGTGTTCATCGACGACGTGAAGCTGCCGGCCGACGCGCTGGTCGGCGACGAGGACGCGGGCCTGGTCCAGCTGTTCGCGGGGCTCAACCCGGAGCGGATCATGGCGGCGTCGTTCTCCACCGGGCTGGCGCGCTACGCCCTCGACAAGGCGGTCGCCTACGTGAAGGAGCGGGAGGTGTTCGGCGCGCCGATCGGCACCCACCAGGGCCTCGCGCACCCGCTGGCGCAGTCGAAGATCGAGATCGAGCTGGCGCGGCTGATGACCCAGAAGGCCGCTGCGCTGTACGACGCGGGCGATGACATGGGCGCCGGCGAGGCGGCCAACATGGCGAAGTACGCCGCCGCCGAGGCCGCCTGCGACGCCGCGGACCGGGCCGTCCAGGCGCACGGCGGCAACGGCATCACCCAGGAGTACGGTGTGGCCGGCCTGCTGGTCGCCGCCCGCGCCGGCCGGATCGCCCCGGTGTCGCGGGAGATGATCTTGAACTTCGTGGGCATGCACTCGCTGGGCCTGCCGAAGTCCTACTGACCCGCAGGGACGTCATACGTTGTGAGGCCTATAGGCCTCCGTTCGTATGACGTCCCGCGCCGCCGCCCGACCCGAGCCACAAGGAGTACGACGTGACCGAGCAGACCGACCGACTCGCCGAGCTCGTCCACTACTCGGTGGCCGACGAGGTGGCGCACCTGACCCTCGACAGCCAGCACAACCGCAACGCGCTGTCGAAGCAGCTGGTGTCCGAGCTGTTCGAGCGGCTCGAGCGGGCCGAGGACGACGACGCGGTGAAGGTCGTGCTGGTCAAGGCGGAGGGACGGACGTTCTGCTCCGGCGCCGACCTGTCCGAGGCGAGCGGCGAGGGGATGGAGCAGGCGGCCGGCGTGCTCGTCGAGCTGCAGCGCCGGATCGCCACGCTCGCGAAGCCGGTGGTGACCCGCGTGCACGGCAACGTGCGGGCCGGCGGCATCGGGATCGTCGCCGCCTCGGACATCGCGATCAGCGCCGCGGACGCGACGTACGCCTTCACCGAGGTCCGGCTCGGCCTGACCCCGGCGGCGATCTCGCTGAGCGTGCTGCCCCGGATGACCGACCGGTCGGCGGCGCTGACGTTCCTGACCGGCGAGGTCTTCGACGGGCGCGCGGCGGCGTCGATGGGGCTCGTCACCAAGGCCGTCGACGAGGCCGAGCTGGACGCCGAGGTCGACCAGGTCTGCGGAGCGCTCGTGAAGGGCAACCCGCAGGGGCTGCGCGAGACCAAGCAGCTCGTCGGGCGCCACCTTGTGCAGCGGATCGACGAGCAGGGCGCCGACCTGGCGAGGCTGTCCGCCCGGCTGTTCGGCTCCGAGGAGGCCAAGGCCGCGATGCTGGCGTTCCTGTCCCGCAAGAAGTAGCCGCGGACCCGTCCGGACTTCCCCCGGAGTTCAGTTACTTCCCCCGGAATGCATCCCGCGGGAAGTAACCGAAGTCCGGCATCCCCTGGTAATCAGCGGACCGGGTCAGCCGCCGTTGCCGTTGCCGGTGATCAGGCTGCCCGTCGACGGCTGGTAGGGGTTCAGGCCGTGGTCGATGGCGTACTGGCGCAGGTAGCCCTCCCGCCCGAGCACCTTGATCCGCTCGTTGATCTTGGCCGCCTCGGCCTTCTCCACGGAGATCTGCGCACGCGCCGCGGCCTCACGCGCCGCCGCCTCGGCCTCGGCCGCCTTGGCCTTCGCGACCGCCTCCTGCTGCTTGACCAGCGCGTCCTTGATCGCCTGCGGCGGCTCGGGCTTCTGCAGCGTGATCGCGAAGTTGAGGAAGAACTCGGTGTCGCCGTCGGTCTGCCGGTTCACCAGGTCGGGCAGCTGCTGGAGCACGTCCTGCTCCCAGGCCGCCTTCTTCTGCGGGTCGGTGTAGAGCTCGGTGTAGGTGTAGTTCTGGCCCGCGCGGTCGATCGCGGTGTCGAGCGGCCGGGCGATGTAGACGTTGAGCATCTGCCGCCAGCCGCCCGAGCGCTGGCCGTCGTCGGTCATGTAGGCCTGGTACCGGTTGCCGATCAGCTCGTGGAACCGCTGCAGCGCACCGCCCGCGTAACGCGTGTTGCCGATCTCGATCGGCTCGCAGGAGGTGTTGAGCAAGAAGTTGGTGACACCCTCGACCGCCATCTCGATGCCGTCGCGGGTGACGAACGTGATCTGGTCGCCGTCGCTGCCCTGGTCGGCGTCGAAGACGTAGTTGGTCTGCGAGGACGGGTAGGCGAAGTGCGAGTCGCCGGGCCCGTCGAACACGCGGTTCGAGGGGGCGATGCAGTCCGCGAACCGCTTGCTGGAGAAGGCTCCGCCCTTGTAGTGCAGGGCGACCTGGTCGGGACCGGTCGACGCGGTCGAGGGCCGCGCGAACGAGATCAGTCCGATGACCACCACGGCGAGCACCAGCAGGACGACGGCGGTCACCACGCCACGAACGCTGTTGCCGCGGGGACGGGGGAGGGTCGAGCTCACTCGCCCAGCTCCTTCTTCTCGTAGGTGCGGATCTCATCGATGATGATCGTGGACAGCGCGGAGTCGAGCTCGCGGTGGTCCCAGGCGGTGTCCTTGAGCCGGCCGACCAGGGCGCGCAGCCCGGCGATCTCGTGTCGGACCGCCTCGACCGTTGCCGGGTCGACACTCCCGCGGACCGCTGCGTTGCGTCCGAGGTAGTAGCCGACCGTCACCGCCAGCGCCAGGATCAACAGCTCGCCGAGGAACGCGAACGCGGGCATGGCCACCTCCCGCTCTCCACCGGTCACGGGCCGCCCCCGAGACCTGTCCCGCGCAGGCTATCCGAGCCGGCCCCGGCACGGGTGGTCTCCCGGAACCTTGCATGCGGGACCGCGGTGGCGCGATAGAGTTACCGACTTGCCCGAATCGCTCCACCCGCAGTCCAGGAATCGGTGACACCCCTTGTCCGTTGACGTCTCCCACGACGCCGTCACGCAGCAGGAGATCGCCTCCGAGCAGGCGTTCGTCGACCGCGTCTACCTCCAGCTCGAGCTGTCCACCCGCAACGCGGAGGCGCTGGCCAAGGAGGGGCACGGCCGCGGCAGCCTGGGCCACGAGGGCGGCCTCGTCGAGCGCGACGCGATGGTGTTCCAGGCGGCCAAGCGGATCGCCACGCTCAACGCCGCGCACGAGGGGCTCGTGTTCGGCCGGCTCGACCTCGGCGGCGACGGCGAGGAGCCGCGCTACATCGGCCGGATCGGGCTGCGCGACGAGAATCGCGACTCGCTGCTGATCGACTGGCGGGCTCCGGCGGCGGCCGTGTTCTACCAGGCCACGGCCGCGGAGCCGCAGGGCGTCGTACGTCGTCGCGTGCTGCGCTGCACGGGGCCGCGGGTCGTCGCCGTGGAGGACGACCTGCTCGACCCCGACGACCCGGCGGCCGAGAAGCTCCCGATCGTCGGCGAGGGCGCGCTGATGGCGCAGCTGTCCCGGGCCCGCGACCGCAACATGCACTCGATCGTCGCCACGATCCAGGCCGAGCAGGACAAGGCGATCCGCGCCCCGGGCAAGGGCGTCGTGCTGATCACCGGCGGCCCCGGCACCGGCAAGACCGTGGTGGCGCTGCACCGGGCGGCCTACCTCCTCTACTCCGACCGGCGCCGCTACGAGAGCGGTGGGGTGCTCGTGGTCGGCCCCTCCGGCGTCTTCATGCGCTACATCGAGCGGGTGCTGCCGTCGCTCGGCGAGACCGCGGTGGCGTTGCGTTCGCTCGGCGAGGTCGTCGACGGGGTCCACGCCTCGCGGCACGACCTGCCCGCGGTGGCCGACGTCAAGGGTTCGGCGCGGATGGCCGAGCTGATGCGCCGGCTCGCGCGCCAGGCCGTCCCGAGCGCGCCGCGCGAGCTGCGGATGTTCTACCGCGACGACACGATCGTGCTCGGCAGCCGCGAGCTCGGCCAGATCCGGCGCCAGCTGCTGGGCCAGGGCAAGCGCAACCGGCAGATCCCGCGGGTCGCCTCCACGCTGCTCGACGCGATGTGGCGCCAGGTGCAGGGCGAGCGCGGCCGGGCACGCGGCAAGGAGGAGTTCGTCGACACGATGCTGGGCACGCCGGCGTTCGTGGAGTTCGCGCTGACCTGGTGGCCGGCGCTGGACGCGACCGAGGTGCTGACCTGGCTGCGCGACCCGTTCCTGCTCGAGCGGGTCGGCGAGGGCGTCGTCTCCCGCGACGACGCGGCGCTGCTGACGGAGTCGTGGCGCGGCACCGAGGAGCACACCTGGTCGGTCGAGGACATCGCGCTGCTGGACGAGCTGCGCTACCAGCTCGGCGACCCGCCGGAGCGGCGCGACCACGAGGTCGACCCGCTCGCCCACCTCGTCGACGAGAACATGCCCGAGCTCACCACGATCACCGACCGCGCGTTCTCCCGCGGGCCGCGCACCAGCGTCCGCACCGAGGACGACGGCTACTCCCACGTGCTCGTCGACGAGGCGCAGGACCTCACCCCGATGCAGTGGCGGATGGTGGGCCGGCGCGGTCGTACGGCGACGTGGACGATCGTCGGCGACCCGGTCCAGTCGTCCTGGCCCGAGCCCGCCGAGGCGACGCGGGCCCGCGACGAGGCGCTTGGCGACAAGGCACGTCACGAGTTCCACCTCTCGACGAACTACCGCAACAGCAAGGAGATCTACGACTTCGCGGCCCGCTACGCCGAGCGGGTCGGCCTCGACGCCGACCTGCCCAACGCGGTCCGCTCCACCGGCAACGAGCCGCAGGAGCGCCGGACCGACGACGTCGCCGGTGCGGTGCGCGAGGCGGTGACCGAGCTCGCCGGCGAAGTCGAGGGCACCATCGGCATCGTCGTACCCGTGGCGCGGCGCGCCGAGGTGCAGGGCTGGCTCGACTCGTGGGCCGAGCACGCCGACGCAGTCGCGGGGGGTTCCGAGGCCCGGATGGTCGTGCTCACCGGCCTCGACACCAAGGGGCTGGAGTTCGACGGGATCGTCGTGGTGCGGCCCGAGGAGATCGAGGCGGAGTCCGCGACCGGGCGCTCGACGCTCTACGTGGTGCTGACCCGGGCGACGCAGCGGATGGTCACGGTCTCGCCGAGCTGACCCACGCTCAGGCGTCCGGCAACCGGCTCTCCGGCACCAGGCGCCGCAGGACCTGCCGCTCGCCCGGCGGGGTGTGGCAGTAGCCCGGGCTCGAGCGCACCACGTCCAGGCGGAGCACGCCGTCGGCCAGCAGCGTGGTGGTCCACACCTCGCTGTACCCCGCCGCGCAGGCGTAGCCGCCGTCGCCGCGCAGGACCAGCTGGTCCCGGTGCACCCGGTAGGTGCCCCGCCAGCCCTGGTCCCCGCCGAACAGCCGGCCCTCGGGGTCGAAGGCGAAGCGTCCGTCGGCGGTGAACCGCATCAGGCTGGCGCCGGCCAGGTCGCTCCATCTGCCCTCGTCCTCCGCCAGGACCCACAACCCGCCGAGGTCGGATCGGCGAAGCGCCGTCGATGGAAGGCACTCGCGCTCGTGGTTGTCGCGCAAGACGCCCGTGCTCTGGAGAGGCACCTCCTGCTCGACGGCGCCCTGCGTCTCGGGGTGAGTGCGCACGAGCAGGCCCTGCGCGAGCCGGGTCGCGGGCGAGCTGCACTCGTCGGGCAGCGAGAACGTCACCCCGCGCCAGGTCCCGGGATCGATGTCCACCGGCCTCCCCGACTCCACCGTGACGGCCCGGCCGACCACGGCGACCACCTGCACGTCGTGGACGGTGCCGGGCCCGGGGTTGAACAGCGCCACCCGGTAGCGGTGCCGTTCCGTCGGCGCCGAAGCCGCCTCGACGCTGCCGCCGGTGAGCGCAGGTACGGCGGCGGCACGACCGGACCACGGCAGGTCGTCCCTGAAGCCCAGGGCGAACCCGGCCCCGAGGACCGCACCTACGACGAGCAGGGCGACCGCGGCTGCCACCGGGGCGCTGCGGCGCGGCCGCGGTGCGTCACCGCCGTGGCTGAGGACCTCGGCGGACCCGTCCCCGGGGGACCACGCCGTCACTCTCCCGACGCTAGGGCGGTGCCTGCGGGCCGCACCATGCCCCACCGACGTCATCTTGCCGCGCCGCTGCCGTGGGCGCCGGCTCTCCCATCTACGACGCGGACGCCGGACGGGCCGACCCGCCCGCGTCGGTAGAGTCTCGGCCATGACCGACCAGGGCTCGTCGACGCCCGGCTCGTCGACGTCCGCGGGGGCCACCACCGACCCGGCCGCGGCGCTCGAGGCCCTGCAGCGGCACGAGGCGTGGGCGGTGATCCGGCTCCGCGACTCCGCGACGGTGACCCTGGTCGGCGGCTCCCGCTCGGAGGTCGA
>JBQCEF010000134.1:0-4222 GCA_051960495.1 Nocardioides sp.
AAATGGAGTTTGGGGGTGACATTTTGAAGTTGCCGGGCGGGGGGGGGGTGGGGGTGGGGGTGGGGTGGTCGGGCGGCGCCCGCGACCGGCACCCCGGCGAGCGCGCACAGCACGGTGTTGAGGCTGAACAACATGCCGCTGGTCCAGGCAGGGGTGTGCAGACTGAGGGCGTATAGGGGCAGGAAGATCGTCAGCGCCGAGTACCCAAACGCGGCCAGCGCGGTGCTGGTTACCAGGAGCGTGAACGTGGGGTTCGTCAGCACCTGTCGGTAGGTTGACCGGTCACATGGCTCTGGCACGGCGGGTTTCGCGCTGGTGGCCGGGCCGGGGCGGATGGCAGTGACCATGATCGCGGCGGCGATGAAGGTTGCGGCGTTGAGCCAGGCCGCTGCTAGGTAGGTCCCGGTCGTATGGGACGCGGCGAGCAGCGCGGCGGCCAGGCCGCCAAGACCCATGCCGGCGTTGTTGAGTGAGCGGGTCAAGGCCACCAGTCGGTCGGTGTGAGCAGCGTCGGCGGTCTCGCCGATCAGTGCCGGCTGCGCGATGCGGGCCACCCGTTCGGTCAGCGCTGAGAGCACGGCCGCGGCCGCGAACGCCTCGAGGGAGTGAAGGGCGGGGAACGCGGCGAACGCGGTGGCGCGAAGAAGGTGTGCGGCGACCAGTGCACGGCGGGGCCCGATTCGGTCGATGAGGGTGCCCATCAGCGGCATCAGGGCCAGTGCCAGTAGGGCGGCCGCGGTCATGGTGAGCCCGACCCGGGCCAGCGGGATGCCGGTGAGCTCGACCAGCAGTACCAGCGAGAAAGGCAGGTAGGCGCCGTTGCCGAGCGCGTTGACCGCTGTGCTCCAGGCCAGCAGGTGACGGTTGCGGGTCCTCATCCGTGGATTCCTCAAAGATCACTTAGTGGTAAGTTATCGGTGAATGTAAGTTGGAGTTTGCTGCAACGTCAAATGGGTCGGAGGGTGGTATGGACGAGGTCGATGTGATCGTGGAGCAGTGGCACGAACAGCTCCCGGGCTTGGACACGTTGACGATGGAGGTGTTCGGCCGCGTCTACCGGGTGGCCGCGCTGGTCGCAGAGGCGACGGCCCGGGTGTACACGCGATACGGACTGACCCGCGGCGAGTTCGACGTGCTGGCGAGCCTGCGGCGGGCCGGAGAGCCGTACAGGTTGGCGCCCCGGGATCTGGCGGCATCGCTGATGGTGACCACCGGCGGGATGACCGGCCGGCTGGAGAAGCTGACCACTGCCGGGCTGCTGCGGCGGGTGCCGCACCCCACCGACGGACGCTGCGTTTACGCCGAACTGACCGAGCAAGGAAAGGCGTGCCTGGAGGAGGCGTTAGTGGCGGGGGTGACGGCGCAGAGGCCCGTCGTCGACACCCTGGGCGAGCAGCGGCTGCGTGAGATCGCCGACGGCCTGCGCGAGCTCCTGGGGGCCAGCGAGCAGGTGTTGCGCCGCCCGTGACTTCATCGACTCACCGCGTCATCGCCCCCTCGGTGCTGTACTTCGGCACCCCCGTGTGCCTGGTGTCGTCGCTCAACCCGGACGGGACCACGAACATCGCGCCGATGTCCTCGGCGTGGTACCTCGGCTACAGCGCGGTGCTGGGGATCTCCACCGCTGGCCGAACGTTGGCCAATCTTCGTCGCGAACCGGGGTGCGTGATCAACCTGCCCTCGGTCGCTGAGCAGCGTGCCGTGGAGAAGCTGGCGCCGTTCACCGGGATGGACCCGGTGCCGGCCCACAAGCCTCGGCACCGCTACCGGCCGGACAAGTTCCGCGCCGGCGAACTTGATCCGTTGCCCTCCCAGCTGGTGGCCCCCGACCGGGTGGCGCAGTGCCCGATCCAGCTCGAGGCGCAGGTCGTCGGTTTGCACGAGCCGCGATCCGGCGGGTTCGCGATCGTGGAGACCGAAGTGCTCCGCGTCCATGCTGCCGACGATCATGTACTTGCCGGCACCCAGCACGTGGACACCGACCGGTGGCGCCCCTTGTTCTACGTCTTCCGGCACTACTTCGGCCTCGGTGACCGACTGGGCCGCAACTTCCGCGCCGAGTACTGAGCCCTGTGGACGGCCGCTCGGGGGCAGGCTCAGGCTTTGGTTGTCGGGGCCGCGAGGATCGCGGGCAGGACCGCGTCGACGATGCGACCGGCGAGGTCGTCGGTCAGGGCCGTTCCGGAGAACAGCAGCCGGTAGTAGACCGGCCCGAACAGCAGCTCCTGCAGCAGGTTGATGTCCACGTCGGGCCGGACCTGTCCCGTGGCCACACCGCGGGCCACCAGCTCCTCGAGATGGCTCCGGCGCAGTGCGACCACCTCGGCGTGAAAGGCGGCCGCCAGCTCGGGGTCGGTGGCCAGGTCCGAGGCCAGCCCCTGCATCACCCGCCCCATCAGGGTGGTCTGCAAGATCTCGGTCGCGGCCGCCAGGTAGCCGGTCAGCCCCTCGCGGGCGTCGGCCTCTGGCGGAGCAGCGATGGCGGCGTGGGCCATGTTCAGCACTACCGCGAGGGCCAGGTCCTTCTTGGATCGCCAGCGGCGGTACAACGTGGTCTTGGCGATGCCGGTGCGCGCGGCCACGGCCTCGATGGTCAGTCCCTTGACGCCCTCGGCGGCTAACAGCTCGCGAGCGGCCTCGATCGCGGCCTGCTCGATGCCACCGGGCCCGCGTGCCCGCAGCCGCGTCGGGTCCGAGGTCCGGCTGCGGTCACTGGGGTCGCTGGGGTCACGGGTCATGGTTTTCGCAATGTAGCGCCCACGTTGACCGCGACACAGCGCATCACTACGCTACGTAGCGTTCAGTTCTGTCGTGGCGCTGCGCGAGGCGCACTGTGACCGATGCTTGCTGGTCGGCCGACGGGGGAATCAGCTCGACCCCGTGACGGCACCCCGGCTCTGAGGGGAGGCAGGCCTGGCGCGCCGGCTCGGGCGTGACGCCATCCCCGCCTCAGGGAGCGAGGACCCATGGGGAGCCTGCGCCGGCGGCTGCCCGGAGACGCCGTCGGCTCGAGCGTGGGTGCCGCGTTCGGCGGGGTCTTCGTGTTCGCGACCGCGGGCGAGCTCGGCCGGCTCGCGGATATGTCGCTGCGGCTGGTGGCGCTCCTGGTGTTCGGTGTCTGCATGGCCGGCGTGATCCGGTCCTCGCGCCGAGCGCGGGCGCCACGCCCGGCGCGCTTCGGGCGCCACTACTGGGCCGTGGTGGCTGCCGAGGTGACCCTGATCCTGGCCGGCCGCTACGTCCTGGTCGTCATTCTTGATCGGCCCGAGGCCGTGCTGCCCTGGGTCACCGTGGTGGTCGGCGTGCACTTCTTCCCGTTGGCCGTGGTGCTGCGTGCCCGCATCGACCACCTTGTCGGTCTCGCCCTGACCGGCTGCGGGCTGGCAGGCCTGGTCCTCTCCTTCACCGCTGACGACGCCGCCATGCCGACCGCGCTCATCGCGGGCGTGTGCCCGGGTTTCGTGCTGCTGGGGGCCAGCCTGTGGGGCCTGCGGCACCCCGTGCCGCAGCCGACGACTGTGGCGAAAACCGCGGCGCGCGGGCCGAGCGACGAGCGCGAGCAGGAATCTGAGGCTAACTATTGACACCGCAAAGCTATTGCACATAGCTTTTAGGAAACAAACATTCTTTTAGGAGTTCGAGATGACAACACTCGAGGCTGAGCCCCGCCGGCTTCGGCGCGGGGAGGGTCAGATCGCCTACGACGTGCTGGGGACCGGTCCGCTGGTGCTGTGCCTGCCCGGCATGGGGGAGCTGCGCAGCAGCTACCGACACAATGTGCGCGCCCTCGCCGAGGCCGGGTTCCGGGTGGCGGCGATGGACCTGCGTGGGCACGGGGACAGCGACGCCACGTTCACCGCTTACGACGACGAGGCCGCCGGGGCCGACGCGCTCGCCCTGGTCGAGGAACTCGGCGGTCCGGCCCTTCTGATCGGCAACTCGATGGGAGCCGGTGCCGCGGTCTGGGCCGCCGCCGAGCGGCCCGACCAGGTCGCCGGCATCGTTCTCATCGGCCCGTTCGTGCGGCAGGTGCCGATCAACCCCCTGCTGGCCGGTGCGTTCCGGATCGCGATGTCCGGACCGTGGGCGCCGGCGGTGTGGAACGCCTACCTGCCGTCCTTGTACCCGGGCCGCAAGCCGGCCGACTTCGCCGAACATCGGACCGCCATCCGCGCGAGCATACGCCAGCCCGGTCACGCCCGCGCGTTCACCGCGACGACCC
>JBQCEF010000135.1:0-11346 GCA_051960495.1 Nocardioides sp.
CGGCGCACTGATCGGCATAGTGCGCCGCGTACAAGAAGATCTCGCAGCTGTTCTCCAACGACTCCAGCCACAACCCCTCGACGGCATCGAGCGTGTCCGCCACGCTCCCACCCTCGATCGAGTCCAACCGGCTGTCCATGAACCCACTCCACCAGAGACCACCGACATTTTGAGTGGGCCCGCGGTGAGCAGTCCACGACACTTCCGCTCCGTGGCAGCATCGTGCCTGTGAGCGAGGAGCGGCCGGAGGTCGAGTACGTGCAGCCGCGGATCCTGCACAACGCGCCCATCCACCTGGCCGACCCGGATCCGTCCTGGCCGGAGCAGTACGCCGTGCAGGCCGCCGCCATCCGCGCCGCGATCGGCGACCGGGCGCTCCTGCTCGAGCACGTCGGGTCGACGTCCGTGCCGGGCCTGCCCGCGAAACCGATCCTCGACGTCCTCCTGCTCGTGGCCGATCCGGCGGACGAGGCGTCGTACGTCCCTGACCTCGAGGCAGCCGGGTTCCTGCTGCGCCTGCGCGAGCCCGGTTGGCACGAGCACCGTCTGCTGCGCGGCAGCGACCCGTCGGTCAACCTGCACGTCTTCGGCGCCGGGTCGACGGAAGCCGACCGCATGCTGATGTTCCGCGACCGACTCCGCTCGCACCCGGAGGAACGCGACCATTACGCGCGCACCAAGAGCGAGCTCGCGGCCCGCACGTGGGCGGTCGTGCAGGACTACGCGGACGCGAAGAGCGAGGTCGTCGAGAGCATCATCGCCCGTGCCCGCGCAGGATCCGGCCGGTAGCCAGGCGACTCAGCCCCCTGCGACCAGTCGATCCATCGCGGCAAGCAGGCACCCCGGAGACTCGTGCCACACGAAGTGGCCGGCGCCCGGCTCGACGATGGACCACGCACCCGGGATGCGCGCGGCGCTGTCGACGCCGGCGGTCACCGGCATCGGGCTGCGCTCCCCCACGAGCACCCCGAACGGGACGCGGATCGACGGAAGCGACGCCTCGAGCTCCGGGAGTCGTTCTTGCAGGTCCGCCCAGAGTCGCTCGTTCGCCGTCTGCGACATCTGCACCGGCGGCATCGCGGGCGCGGAGGCGGGGTCGGCGTAGTAGGACCCCCACACCAGCGACAGCGACTCCAGGGACTCCTCGGGCGTCGCCTCCCCGGCCGTGTCCTTCGCATCGAGCTCGCGGACCCGGTCCCGGTCAGCCTCCGGCACCCGCGCCAACAGCTCCGCTCCGAACGCCTCCGCCCCACCGTCCCCGACGGCGCCGAGCGGGTCGACGGAGAGCACGCCGGCGAGCCGGTCTGGGACCCCCAGCGCGGCGTGGACCGCCAGGTGGCCGCCCCACGAGTGACCCATCAGGTAGGCGTCCTCCCACCCGAGTCCGTCCAGCACGGCGGCGATGTCCGCGAGCGCCTCCGCGACCGTGAACTCCCCGTCGAGGGTGGACGGGGCGATCCCCCGCTGCTGGTACGTCGCCACCTGGTAGCGCGTCGCGAGCTCGGTGACGGCGTCGTCGAGGTAGTCGTAGCCCATCCCGGGGCCGCCGTGGACCGCCAGCACCCTCGGCCCCGAACCAGCCCACCAGCCGCCCAGCTCGCCCGACCCGGTGTCGACGATGAAAGGGGTTCGCTCCATGGCCGCAGCGTAGGGGCGATCAGCGACCGTGAGAATGCCGAGGACCTCCGCCCCTGGTGACGCCGCCACCGCCGTACGACGCTGATGTCGACAGGGCGCGATGACCTGCGCGCTGCCGGAGGTGTCGCCCGATGACTGCGCAGAGCACCTGGCCGCCGACTCAGCCAGACCGGCCCGAGCCCATGCCTCCACCCAAGGAGATCCTCGAGACCCCCCAGCGCCGCTGGCCGAAGACCGCGATCGCGGTGGTCGCGCTGCTCCTCGGGATCGGCTTGGGCAACGCCTTCTTCGACGACAGCTCACGGCTCGACGACAGCCTCGACCGGCTGGAGACGCTCACCGGGCAGCTCGACCGGGCCAACGCCGAGGTCGCGCGCCTGCGCGCGAACGACACGCTTCCCGACGCCGTCACCCAGGCACGAGCCGAGCGGGCGGCGCTGGCCACCGAGCTCGACCGGGCCGTCGTCGACGGCGCGACAATGTTCATGGCCGGTCTCCCCGGCGTGGTCGACCGATCGCCGGCCACCCCGGCTGTGAAGGACCTGCTCGCCACGTACGTCGCCGCGACGAACGACGGAGACGTGGGACGTCTTCTCTCCACCTTCACGCATGACGGTGTGCTCACGCTCATGGCGCCCATGATCGCCGGCTACCGGACGGACTTCCGCGGCACCGAGATCGGCTCCGACTTCCTCACGCGGGGGACCTACCACCTGCGGCTCACCAGCCCGGTTGCAGAGGCCGGTTCGTTCGTCTGGGCCCGCTACCGGCTGTCCGGAGATGAGGGCGTGCTGATGCTGCGCCTGCAAGGCCGCAGGATCGCGCACGCGTGGGTCGTCGAGGCCAACCCGCCCGTTGGGCTGAGGTGACCGGGCCGATCAGTAGTACCAGGGGTAGTCGGCAAGGGCCGTTGGCAGTTGCGGGCTGGTGCTGGCAGTACCGTAAAAACACGGTCTGACCTGCGTAAATGCGGATTCCGTCGTGACGGTCGTTGGTGGTTTGTTCTGGCCGCTTCTGAACTTCTTGCGGACTTTTTGCGGACTGGCGAGCCGACACGTCCAGGCCGAAGCACCACGCAAACTTGCTGGGTCCGGCCAGGTCACACGAGCGTTCGATACCGCGCACCTTGCCAGACACTGCGCACCGTGGCGCCCCAGACAGGGCTGCTGCCTCGAGCCGGGCGCTACGCGAGCGATGTCTCCGGAGAACGCCCCCGTCCCGGGAACTCCTTCGGACGGGTCCATCGGGATTGGCCGCCGGGACGCCAGCGCCTCGGACGCTTGCTGGGTAAGTCGCTGTCGATCGAGGTTCGGCTTGCGGGTTCTTCAGCCAGCGTCGCCGAAGGCGGCGCTGGCTGCCGGCCGCCTCCGCCAGTTGCGCGCTTAGTTACATCCTAGCGGTCGGGCGTCTGCATCCGGCGCCCGCGTGATCGCACGTATACCGGCCCTACGGCCGCCGCAACGAAGACCAGGATAGTCAACGGGAGCCCGAGCCACCCTGGCAGGAGCCCCAATTGCACGCAACCAGAGTCGGAAACGGTTGGCCCGGAGCCGACGGTGCCGCCGGTGGCGTCGTAGCAGTAGCCACTCGACTGGTCCGCAAGGATCCAGGCCGCCAGGAGAGCTCCGAACCATCCCCCAGGGAAGAGCAGCGAGCCAAGGAGCTTGACCCGCGTCGGAAGGCTCTCACTAGCCCACAGGAGGGCGAGGCCGTACAGCCAACCAATCCCGGGCAAGAGCGAACCCCAACTCAACCACCGGACGATGCTGCGGAGTGATTCATCGGGGACGAGAAGGCCGTCGGGATGCGTGCGCTCCTGGACAGTTGGTCTCATGACATGTTGCAGCTAATGCTGCGGCTGTACAACCCTGTGGCGCCGCCACGGATCTGCATGCACTTTGTCACGCTGACCAAAGAGAACGTGTACTTGTGCGTGGTCACGCCGCGTACCTCCCAGCCAACGTTGAGCTTGTCCTTTGTGTTGCCCGCGTAATTGATGATAGTCGCGGAGCCACCGACGTTCGTGATGCTGGAACTTGTTATCGACCCGCCGCTTCCACACCAGTTGAGTTGCATCCACGAGTGCGCAGTTGTCATCCCCCACAGGGTCCAGCCCGTGTAGTAGTAGTGGTACCAGCAACCGGAAGCTGCAGCCGCGGTGATTGAGCCGGCGGCATCCGAGCCCACCTTCAGACCAGCCTCCGATGCCTCTGCAGGGGTCAACGGGCCGCTCTCGGTGATCGTCTCCCCCTCCACGAGGTTCGCTTCGATAACCTCCGCCACCTCACGGCGTTGAGCGGGGGACAGTTCCTTCATGGCGGCGTCCGGGTCGGGCGACTGCAACAGGGAAAGCACCAGTTCCTGGTCGACGGACCCTGCCTCATCAGGCCCACCCGGCTGCAGCGCGGCGGCGCTCGCCGAGGCTGGAGAGAGCGCCAGCAGAAGTGCCATGGTACCGAGCGCGGCGCAGACTTTGCGCATGTTCATTCCCACGTCTATTTGACAGACCGCGCTATTGCGGCCTTCTGGACGGAAGGTACGTGGCCGCGTTCCTGAGTCGCCATAGCCCAGGTTCGTCATTGTGAGGTCATGCGAGCTCCATGATTGTTCCCGGGAACCGGATCAGGTCGGACTCACGACGCCACCATCGGCCGACCGCGTCGGTAGGGTCGTAGGTCGACCCGCCTAGGGAGAGGCCGGTCTGACCGGTGACGAGTTCGTCGGCGATCGGTCGGGCGTCGGGAAGGAGACTCGGCCAAGTCGGTCGAGCTTGTCCACCGCGAGGGTATCGGTGGCGAGACAGGCGCTGAGTGCCTAGCGGAGCCGGGGCGGGTGATCGGACTGACCCACGGCAACCAGGTCCAGGCTCGTCGGCAGCGTTAACCCCCGACGGGGCCACCTCGCCGCGAATGTGAACGCGTTCACGGTTGGTGCCGGTCAGGCCGTGGTGGACGTAGATCCGCTCGGCCTCGACCCCGAGGCTCAGCAGGGCGTCGCGGTGGGCGGTATCGGGGTCTTTGTTGATCGGTGGAGCGGCCCGGTGCGGGATCGGCCTGTGGGACGCTTCGCGCGACGATTGGCCGGAGGGAACGGTCCGGGCAAGCGGGCGACCCTCGCCTTCTCGCCGTCTGTCAGCCTGGCAGAGTTTGGCGCGTAGCCGCGTTGAGGGCCGCTACGCAGACCCCGACTTATCCAGAATCGCTGATCACCGCTGACCATCACCGGCTGCTCAGTTTTCTCCTCCAACGACCCGACGACACTCCATTTCGACCCCCCAGACCGTCGCCAGACCGTCGCCAGACCGTCGGCACACATGCTACGAAGGACGTGGATGGGTCGCCCGTGGAGGGGCGGCCCACGAGTCGTTCAAGGGTAGTTGTTGGACGTTGCTGGCAGTTGCTGACCGCTCCGTCCGGCACCGGATGCGGGGTGATCGGCGTGCACGGTGGGATGAAGTTCTACCGCGGCTCCGCGGCTGCCGCGCGCTCCTACGTGGAGTCCGACCACTCCCGTGCCGACGACTATTACCTCACCGAAGGCTCCGGCGTCGCCACCCGGTACGTCGTCGAAGTGAGCGGCTCGGTGAGCCCGACGGTGAGGCACGCCGGTGAGCTCGACGGCCGCACCTACGAACAGTGGGTCGCCGGGTACGACGTCGAGACCGGCAAGGCGAAGGGCCGCCTGCGCGACGACGCGAACGCGCTGCGGTTCGTCGAGGTCACCGTCAACGGCCCCAAGACCTGGTCGCTGGCCGCCGCCCTGCACCCGGAGGTGTCGGCGGCGTTGGATGCCGCGCAGGGTCGGGCGGCCGAGCAGATCATCGCCTGGGTCGCCGCACATGCGACGACCCGGGTCGGACCACGCGGCCGGCAGGTGCAGGTCCCGGTCGAACAGGTCGAGGCCGCGGTGATCCGGCAATACACCTCCCGGGCCGGCGACCCCCACCGCCACCTCCACGTGCAGATCAACGCCCGGGTTCTCGCCGAGCGCGCGTGGCCTGGCTTGCACTCGGTGGGAGCACGGGACTTCCTGGAGGCGATCAACGGGATCGGACACGCCGCGGTCGCCACCGACCCCGAGTTCCGCAGGGCTGTGGCGGAGCACGGCCTGACCCTCGACCCCGAGTCGGGAGAGCTCGTCGAGTTAGCACCGTACGTTCCGCGGTTCAGCGCGCGGGCAGCGCAGATCGGGCGGAACCTGGATCGGTTCGAGGCCGAGTGGCGGGCCGGGCACCCCGGCGAGGAACCGGGGCCACGGCTGCGGCAGGCGTGGGACCGACGCGCGTGGGCCGAGGCGCGACCGGACAAGGTGGTGCCTACGGACGGTGCGGCGATGGTCGCCGCGTGGAATGACGAACTGCACCGTCTGGGCTACCGCGACCGGAACCAGCCGACCGCCCCGGCCCGGGGGCCACGAGTCGGGGAGCTCGACCGCGATCAGGCCGTCGAGCTGGTGTTGTCGAGGTTGGGGGCGAAGCGGTCGGCGTGGAACGCCGCCGACATCCGCGGCCAGGTCGAGCAGTGGATCGCCCAGAGCGGGCTGACCGCTGACGCGGCGGTGCGGATCGAACTGGCCGAGGACCTCACTGCCCGAGCGGTTGCCGCCTGCATCCCGCTCCTGGATCGCGACGACGTGCCCGCACACGTCCGCGCCCTCACCTCTCCGGCCGTAATCGCCGTCGAGGACCGCATCACCCGCCTCCTCGGACTCCAGGGCTACGCGCGCGGTGAGGACGTGAGCCTTCCAGCCGGGGTGGCGATCATGCTTGACCCCGGCCAGCGCACGGCCGTCGCCGCCCTGGCCGGGACGAAGCACCTGCTGGTCATCGAGGGCGCGGCTGGTGCCGGCAAGACAGCCACGCTGGCGGCAACCCGGGAGATGCTCACGGCTCAGGGCCGTAGGCTCATCGTGGTCACGCCCACGTTGAAGGCCGCCGAGGTCGCGGCCGGTGAGATCGACGCCCCCGCGTTCTCCGCGGCATGGCTCGCCCACCAGTGGGGGTGGCGGTGGGACGAGGACGGCCACTGGACCCACACCCGCACCGAGCCCCTCGACCCACGCGCCGTACTCGGCTCCGGTGATCTGCTGGTGGTCGACGAAGCCGCGATGCTCGACCAGGACCCCGCCCGCGCCGTCCTGGAGATCGCCCACGAGCGCGGGGCGCGGGTGGCGTTCATCGGTGACCGGCACCAACTCCCCGCCGTCGGTCGCGGCGGAGTCCTCGACCTCGCCGCCCAGCACGCCGGCCCCGACGCGACCATCGCCCTCGACGTCGTGCACCGGTTCACCGACCCCGCCTACGCCGAACTCTCGGCCAGGATGCGACGCGGCGCGTCGGTGTTCGACGACCTGTGGCAGCGAGGTCAGATCCGGCTGCATGCCAGCGGACCCGAACGCCTCGACGCCCTCGCCGCGGAGGCGGCCGACGCGATCCTCGCGGGCCGGTCACCACAGGCGCTGATGGCCGACAGCCGCGAACAGGCGACCGCGCTCAACGGCGCGATCCGCGACCGACTCGTCGCCGCCGGGCGGGCGGACGACCGGCGGGTCGTGGTCAACCAGATCGGTGAACGCCTCGGTGTCGGGGACCGGATCGCGACCCGGCGCAACGACTGGCAACTCGGCGTCGCCAACCGGCAGACCTGGACCATCACCGCCATCGCCGACGACGCCACCGTGACCCTGCGCAACGACTCCGGGCAGACCCGCGACCTCCCCGGCTGGTACGCCGAAGGCTGGGTCGAGCTCGCCTACGCCACCACCGTCTACGGCGCCCAAGGCGACACCACTCGCGTCGGGCACATGGTCATCGGAGACTCGACGTCGGCGGCGTCGGCGTACGTCGGGATGACCCGCGGCCGACACGACAACGTCTCCCACCTGGTCGCCGAGACCCCCGAGCAGGCCAGGACGGTCTGGGAGCAGGTCTTCTCCCGCGACCGTGCCGACCTCGGCGCCACCCACGCTCGCCTCCGAGCCATCGACGACATCGACCGCTACGGCCCCAACGCCCCCGCGAAGGCCCGTGCCCAGGCGGCCGCGAAGCGTCGGTCGCAGGATCGTCGGGCAGAGAACCGGCGCCAGTTCGAGCCGAGGCCGTCGGAGACGCCCGAGCCCGCTCGAGCCTCGCACCGCAGCCCAGGAATCGGTCTCTGACGAAGATGCTCGAAGTTCCTTCAAGAACACCACGGGCGAGTCACCACGGGCGGGGTTGACCTGCACAAACACCCGCATCCACGTACTCGCCCGTGGTGCGCCCGTCCCGCCCGACCTACTCGACCACGGGCGCAATTTGGTGCGCCCCTCCCCTCACGCTGGGGCCATGACCACCCTCACAGTCTCACCATCCGAGAGATTTTCAAGTTTCGGAGAGGCGCCCCCCAGCACTGCGCTGACCAGCGCAAACGCCTGCGCCCCTCCCATCGCCCCTCCTACGTCCCTCCCGGGACGGGCGCCCCCAGGACGGGCGCAAATTGGTGCGCCTCCTAAGCAAAGTTGAGCCCGCGATGTCCATTCGCGACGCGTGGCTCGCTTGAAGATCCCGCCACACCCATTCACCACAACGACAGGAGAACCCGATGACCACCCGCCTTCACGAGGACGACCGCCACGAGAACGACGAGATGCTCGGCATCGAGGAGGCCGCCGCTTACCTCCGCGTGCCCGTAGCCACGATGCGGTACTGGCGCTACTGCGGCGACGGCCCCTTCAGCTTCCGGCTCGGTCGTCGCGTCCGCTACTGGAAGACCGACCTGATCCTCTGGAGAGCCGAACAGGGCCGGCGCCCCGACGTCGAGGGTTCCCAGGCCTGAATCTCGTGGGGTTCTCCCCAGGAACGCGGGTCCGACTCGCCCCGGGCCGCGATCCGATCGACCCTGCCTGTGACCGGAAGGAGGTGACGCATGGCCGGCAATATCGCCAAGCGGCCCGACGGCCGTTGGCGTGCCCGCTACCGCGACGAACGCGGCCGCGAACGCTCGCGACACTTCGAGCGCCGCATCGATGCCCAGCGCTGGCTTGACGAGGTCACCACCACGCTCCGTGACGGCACGTGGGTCGAACCCCGCGCAGGCAACATCACCTTCGACGACTTCTATGCCGACTGGGCACCGCGGCAGCTGTGGCTTGCCTCGACCAGAGCCAATGCCGACCTCGCGGTCGGGTCGGTCCCGTTCGGCGATCTGCCGTTCAAGGCGATCCGCCGCTCGCACATCGAGACCTGGGTCAAGTCAGCATCCGAGCGGTGGGCTCCCTCGACGGTCAAGACCCGATTCGTGATCGTCCGCTCAGTGTTCCGTGCCGCGGTCGCCGACCGCGTCATCGGCACCGATCCGTGCATCGGCGTCACCCTCCCTCGGCGCCGCAAGGCCGAGGCCGCCATGCAGATCCCGACGACCGAGGATGTCGGACGGCTCCTCGCCCACGCCGACAGCACGCGGGTCTCCACCCGCAAGGGCTTCCGCGTCTACGTCGCCCTGTGCGCGTTCGCTGGCCTCCGCAAGGGCGAAGCAGCGGCCGTCCAAATCGGCGACATCGACTTCCTTCGCCGGACGCTGAACGTCTCCCGGCAGTTGCAGCGAGACCGGTCAACCTACGTCGTCCGGCTGCCGAAGTACGGCTCCGAGCGCGTCGTCTTCCTGCCCGACGAGCTGGTGGCAGTCCTGACAGAGCACGTGGCCGCACATCTGCCCAGCGCCGAGCCCTACGACTGGCTGTTCACGGTCAATGACCGTCCGATGTACGACAACGACATCACCTGGCGCTGGCGCGCCACCCGAACCGCGGCGAAGTTCCCCCACGTCCGAC
Source organism: Nocardioides sp. (assembly GCA_051960495.1). Lineage (GTDB taxonomy): Bacteria > Actinomycetota > Actinomycetes > Propionibacteriales > Nocardioidaceae > Nocardioides_B. The sequence goes on from JBQCEF010000135.1 coordinate 9,445, forward strand.
TCCATGACCTGCGGCACTTCTACGCCAGCGGTCTCATCGCAGCGGGCTGCGACGTCGTCACCGTGCAGCGCGCGCTTGGTCACTCGACCGCGACGACCACGCTGAACACCTACAGCCACCTCTGGCCGACCGCCGAGGACCGGACCCGCGCCGCGGCCGGCGCGCTGATGAAGCAGGCCCTCGGAGCTTTAGAACAGGCGCAGTGACCACAGGCCAGCGACACGCTGGAGAGCTTCGTCGTCGAGCTCGATCGGACTCTGGTCGACCAACTCGACCGCTGTGCCTTCGAAGATCGCCCAGCACTCCCACTCTGACGCGATGCGGCTGGTGTACCTGATACCGGAGTAGAGCGGCGTCCCATCGACCTCTGTCGCCGTGTAGGCGAACTCCGCGATCAGACGACTCAGTCTCCGGTCCTGGTTCGTCACAGCAGACAGGTCGAGAGGCTGCTCGTACCCGAGCCCGACCAGGTCACTGGAAAGGACCTCGCTCAGGAACTCGTGAGTCTCCGGCGCTTCCACATCGAGGAAAGGCAGCGGGTCAACGAGGCGGATCGTCGCGAGAAGCCGTTGGAGCCGCCAGTCCTGCGGGACTCCGCCGACCACCATGAACCCGGGCTCCTCGTCCTTGAGAAGCTCCCGCATCCTCGGAGTCGGCCGGAACCGTGCCAACGTCTCGGCGAAGCAAGCCTCGGCCGTCGTAGCGGCGTACAAGACGCCACCACCAGGAACGTCGAACCGGTTCCCGGCTTTCGGCAGCGCGGCGTCGAGTGGGCTGATCGTGGAGAACCTGAGGAGGCCGCTTGCTCGCCCGACCCGCAACAATGGGTCGGGCGGGGTCGCGACCGCAGGCTCCGCCATGCGGCTCTCAGGCCCCGGCAAGGAACGCGCGCGCAGCCGCAAGCGTCTCGCGGTTCAGACCGTCGTGAAGTGCCTCGGCAGGCGAAAGATCGTCCAACTGCGGATTGCTGCCGAGGAACCACGCCCGGATCGTCGCGTCGGCCTCGACCGGCTCCAGCATCTTGACGACCTGATACGCGATTCGCAGCGGCAGCAGCGAAGCCTCGCCCGCCTCGGCTCCTGCCTTCCACCGAGAGATGGTCGAGGGGTCACGGTCAACGATGAAGGCCACCACCTTGGTGCCCAACTTGGACGTGAGTGCTTCGACAAGGTCGCCCTGCCCCACACGCACGGAGTCACGGTGAGCAGTGCGACGAGCCTGATCGGACGATGATGCAGCAACAGCAGCCACCGGCGTTCCTTTCCCGCTCTCGTTGACGTCTTCCCTGCAAGCATAGCCTCAGATCAGATGCGTACGGATTGCATAACAGATGCGTGATGTGTTGCAAGTCGCCTGGATCACGAGAGGTCAGCCCGCCGACCGGCGCAGTCCCGACGGGTCGGCGCGGGTGGTTGTTGAGATTCCTGCGGACTTTTTGCGGACTACAAGGGGGTTCGCGAACCCCTAGACCCACTCTGACCTGGGCAAACGCGCGAATCTCAGTAGTACCAGGGGAACGCCGACCAGTCCGGCTCCCGCTTCTCCAGGAACGAGTCGCGTCCCTCGACGGCCTCGTCGGTCATGTAGGCCAGTCGCGTCGTCTCCCCGGCGAACAGCTGCTGGCCGACCAGCCCGTCGTCGATGAGGTTGAACGAGTACTTCAGCATCCGCTGCGCTGTCGGCGACTTGCCGTTGATCTTGCGGCCCCACTCCAGCGCGACCTGCTCGAGCTCGGCGTGCGGGACGACCTGGTTCACCATCCCCATCCGGTGCGCGTCCTCGGCGGTGTACTCGTCGCCGAGGAAGAAGATCTCGCGAGCGAACTTCTGCCCGACCTGGCGCGCGAGGTAGGCCGACCCGAACCCGCCGTCGAACGACCCGACGTCGGCGTCGGTCTGCTTG
>JBQCEF010000136.1:0-10889 GCA_051960495.1 Nocardioides sp.
CTGGACGAGGACGTCGAGCACCACCCCAACGCGATCGCCTTCGAGGAGCGCCTGCCCAACACCGAGGGCGCCGGTGCGGTCACGATGGCTGAGCTCGTGCGCGACACGCTGCGCATGAATCCCTCACGCGTGATCGTCGGAGAGGTCCTGGGTGACGAGGTCGTCACGATGCTCAACGCGATGACCCAGGGCAACGACGGCTCGCTGTCCACGATCCACGCGAACTCGTCGTCCGACGTCGTCCACAAGATCGCGACGTACGCCATTCAGGCGCCCGAGCGGCTGCCGTGGGAGGCGACTGTCCGGCTGGTCGCGACGGCACTGGATTTCGTCGTGTTCATCCGCCGAGTGCGCGGGGAAAGCGGCCAACGGCGGATCGTCGAGTCGATCCGCGAAGTCGCCGGGATCAGCGACGACGGCCAGCTCCAGACGAACGAGCTGTGGGGTCCGGATGCGTACGGCGACGTCGTACGACGCCACGGCGTACAGGTGCGGGCTCAGGACGAGCTTGTCGCCGTGGGTTGGCAGCCCGACCCGGGCGGGTGGTCGTGATGAGGATGCTGGGCTTCCTCGTTGCGGTCGCGTCTGCATGCTTCGGCTTGCTGGCAATCGTCCGCCTTTCGCGTGGCATGAGCGCGCTGCCGAGGATTCCGCTGCGGCCCTCCTTCGATCGAAGGAGCACCCGGCAGCTCGGAGTCGCGCTGGTTGCTGGACTCGTCGCGCTGCTGATCACTCGATGGGCTTTGGCCGGTCTGGCCGCCGCGGCGCTCGTCCTCCTGTGGCCGCGCTTGTTCGGGGGCGGTCGTGCCGGTCGGCGGCAGCTGGCGAAGATCGAGGCGCTCGCAGCCTGGACGGAGAGTCTCCGCGACACGGCGACGGCCGCGGCCGGACTGGAGCAGGCGATTCCGGCAACTGTCGGCGCCGCCCACGCATTGCTCCGAGCACCGGTTCGCGATCTCGCTGCCCGGCTCGACGGGCGGTTGCCGCTGCCTGAGGCCCTGGCCCGCTTCGCCGACGACGTCGACGACCCTGCGGCAGACATGGTGGTGGCTGCACTGTCTCTCAACGCCAGACAGCGCGCTGGCGGGCTGGAGCGGATTCTGACTTCACTGGCCGCCTCGTCCCGCGCCGAACTCGAGATGCGTCGCAAGGTCGAGCACGAGCGGCGCGCCCTGCGCCGCCAGGCACAACGAATCGCGTTCGCCGTGCTCGCCTTCGTCGCGTTGCAGGCCCTGTTCGCCCGCGGCTGGGTCGAGCCCTACTCGACACCATTGGGGCAGCTGGTCCTGACGATCCTTGCCGCGATCTTCATCGGCGCATTCGTGAGGATGAGGTCCCTGTCGGACGGGGAAGTCGAAGCCAGGTTCCTGACGTCGCCACGCGAGATCACCGAGATCGCCTCCTACAAGCCGCACCTCGCGCCGATCGGAGGCCGCACATGATCCCGTTCATGGTCGCCGCCGGCCTCCTCGCGGCCGCGTTGATTCATGCCTACCGACTCGCAGTTCCTCCACGCGCCGATCTGGCGGGCGCCGTACGCCGTTGGGATTCCGCTCGCGCACGCGAGGCCCGCATCCAGCGGATCGGCGCGCCGAGAGCGACGACGATCGGCGGCAAGTTGCAGGGCTGGCTTTCCGAGCAGGTCCTCCGGCGGGCCAAGGACGGCAAGGGCCTCACCCAGGATCTCGCCGTGATAGGTGGCACCGTCGAGCAGTACGTCGGCAAGACCACCACGCTCGCGCTTGTGGGCTTCTTCGGTCCGGTCGTCATCCTCGGCTTGTTCAACGCATTCGGCCTCGGCATCCCGCTCGCGTTCGGTCCTGCCATCGGCGCGGTGCTCGCCGCAGCGATGATCGTGGTCACACGTCAGGAGCTCACCGACAAGGCCAAGAAGCGGCGGGCGGAGTTCCGCAGGACGCTGTCCGTCTACCTCGACCTCGTCGCGATGTCGATGCAGGCGGGCCGCGGCCACGCGGAGGCGCTGCCGGCATCTGCGGCCATCGGGACGGGATGGGCTTTCACGCACCTGCAAGACGCGATCGACGGTGCCCGCTTCTCAGGCACGACGCCCTGGCACGCGTTGGGCCGACTCGGCGACCGCTTCGGCATCCGCGAGCTGACCGATCTCGACTCCGCTCTCACGTTGGCCAACGAGGACGGCGCGAAGGTCCGGGCGACGTTGGTGGCCCGAGCCGAGACACTGCGTGCCGAGCGGATCGCCGACGCGGAAGCCGCCGCTGCCCAGGCAACCGAGTCGATGAGGTTCGCCCTCATCGTCATGGTCTTCGCCTTCCTCACCTACGAGCTCTATCCCTCGGTTGCCCGGCTCTTCGCCGGATGACCCTGGACCTACAGGAGAACCACATGGAGGAAATCAGGATCCTGGTGATCTGGCTCAAGGCCGGTCTGGCCGAAAGGGAGCGCGACGAGCGCGGTTTCACGGCCGTCGAGTGGCTGCTGATCGCGCTCGGAGTGATCACGATCGCTGGCATCGCCGTGGCAGCGATCAAGGCCTACGTCACCGGACAGACCAACAAGCTCGGGCAGCCCTGAGCCAGGGCGATGTCGCGGGTGCGAAGGATCCGAGACGAACGAGGAGCACTCTCGATCGAGTTCCTCCTCGTGATGAGCACCCTCATGCTCGTCTTCCTGCTGATGCTCCAATACGCCATGCAGGCTCACGCACACCGGGTCGCCCAGGCCGCGGCCGAGGAGGCACTCGCCGCCGCGTCGGCGTACGACGGCTCTGCGGCCTCCGGCGAGGACGCCGGGAATCACTACCTCGCCGACCTCGGGAGTCTGTCCGGCACCCACGTAACCGTCACCCGGACCGGAGATGCGGCTGCCGCCACGGTCACCGGCGACGGCCAGCAGGTCTTGCCTTTCGTGCCCGTCCACGTCTCGGTCCACCTGGAAGGTCCGATCGAACATTTCGTGGAGTCACCGTGAGGCGCGACGAACGAGGCGCGATGGCGATCGAGGTCGTGATCCTCACCCCGCTACTGGTCGCCGCGATCATGGTGATCGCGGCCGGAGGCCGCTACGTGGATGCCCGCGGGCAGGTCAACAGCTCGGCGTACGCCGCGGCTCGGGCGGCATCCCTGACTACCAACCAAGAAGCGGCCGTCCAGGCGGGGACGCAGGCCGCGGAGCAGTCCATGGACAGGCGCGGACTCGCCTGCGCCAGCCTGACGGTGAACGTCGACGCGGCCGACTTCAACCCAGGTGGTGACGTTCGCGCGACGGTCACGTGCGTGGCCGATCTGTCGGACGTGGTCGGCTTGGGCAAGATCCCCGGCTCGAAGACGTTCTCGTTTACCGCGGTCGTGCCGCTCGAGGAACACCGGGACTTCCGGTGAAGCGCGACGAGCGCGGCAGCGCCTCGATCTGGGCGATCCTCGTAATCGCCGGGGCCTTCACCGTCCTCCTCGGACTCGTCGTCGACGGCGGGCGAGTCATCGATGAGCGCGTCGCTGCCTCACGAGCCGCTGCCCAAGCCGCCCGCGCAGGGGCCGACGCGCTCTCGGCGGCCAGCGTGCGTAACGGAAGCGACGCGGTCGACGCCGAAGCTGCGCAGGCCCGCGCCCAGAGCTATCTCCGGGACGCGGGGATGGACGGGACCGTCAGCGTCGCCGGCGACACCGTCACGGTGACGGTCACCGGCGAATCCAAGAACCAGATCCTCGGCGTCATCGGTGTCAACTCGTTCCCGATCGACGAGACCGAATCAGCCCGAGCCATCACCGAGGAGGACTCGCCGTGAGCTTGATTCGTCGCACGGGCATCGTGCTCCGGGGTTTGCTCGCCGCGGCCGTTCTCATCGTCCTCGTGGCGGGAGTTCCCACCGCGCTGCTGGCGACGGTCGGCAACCCAGTTCCTGACGGCTGGACGTGGGGCGCATCGCTCACGCACTCGGCGCTGCTCGGCATCCTGGCCTGCGTTGCCTGGGTCCTCTGGGCGCAGCTCGTGATCTGCGTCATCGTCGAGACGGTCGCCGAGATCAGGCTCGCTGCTGGCTACTCGGCGGATTGGCTCGCTCGTGTACCAGGCACCTTGGGCGTTCAGCAGTCGCTTGCTCGCACTCTCGTCCAGGCGGTCGTCGCCATCGGCGCGACGACGGCTGCCGCGTCCGTCATCGCGACTCCGTGGATCTCACACGCCGACGCGGCGACATCAAGCCCGGCACCGGCGTTCGATCCCGCCTTTGCTGATGAACCACCCGCCATTGAGCCGACGTTGCAACCGGCCAAACACCGATCGCAGCTGACGACCGAGGTCGTGGTCGCCCGCGGAGACACCCTCTGGTCCATCGCGGAGCATCACCTTGGTGCGGGGGAGCGCTGGCGAGAGATCGCCGAGTTGAACAGAGACCGCGAGATGGTCGACGGGTCGAGGTTCGACGACGCTCGGACCATCCTGCCTGGCTGGACGTTGCTCGTGCCCGCGGCGGACAGGAAGCCTTCTCACCAGTCCTTCGTCACCGTTGAACCGGGGGACACCCTGTGGGAGATCGCCACCGAGGAGTACGGCGACGCCACCAAGTGGCCGCGGATCTACCGAGCCAACAACGACGAGATCGAGGACCCGGACCTGATCTACCCCGGACAGCGACTCGACGTGCCGGGCCAGCAAACCGTTGACCCGCCGAAGCACCCGGATCGACATTCATCCGATCCACCGGATTCCACGGCACCTTCGTCGGAGCCAGTGCCGACGCCTGCCCCGTCGATGGAACCGAGCCCAGAAGTCACGGTCACGCCGACTGCGCCGGATCCCGCGGCAACTGACGGCGAGCAGGAGGCATCCGACGACTTCGGCTTCCACCTCGACGGCGCGATCGTGGCGCGCGCCCTCCTGAGCGGTGGCGGATTTCTCGCCGCCGGGATGCTCGCGGTGTACGTCGGGCGCCGGCGGACGCAGTCGCGAAATCGGCGGTCCGGCAAGGCGGCCCCGTTGGTGGCTGCGCACCTGCGCCCGGAGGACAAGGCTCTCCGGGCCATTGGCTCGTCGGCGAGCGATCGTGCGGGGTTCTTCGATGCCGCACTTCGCGGACTCGCCGAACTATGCGAACGGACGAAGCTCGCCCTGCCGGAGGCCGTCGCCGCAAGGATCGATGGCAGCGGTCTCGACCTGCACTTGCGTTCGTCCTCACCGGATGCGCCCGCGCCCTGGACGGTGTCGTCTGACTCGCTCGTTTGGCGTCTGGCAGCGGAGCACCGCCCGGTGGCCGTCGAACGCATGTCTCCGTACCCGGCCATGGTGACTATCGGCGTGGACGCAGAGGACACGACCTGGTTCGTCGACCTCGAAGGCGCCGGCGTCGTCCAGATCGTCGGCGATGTCGAAGACTGCAAGGACTTGGCGAGGTTCATCGCCGCCGAGCTGGCGTTGAACGCGTGGTCCGACTTCGAGACGGTCGAGATCGTGGGTGTCGCGCAGGAGGTCCTGCCGCTCAACTACGGACGCCTGTCCGTCGCCGCCACGGCTCCAGTGGAGGAGCTGGCGAAGTCTGCTCGCCACATGGCTGAACTGGCCGAATCCTCCGGCTTCAGCGTGCTCGGTTCTCGTGTGACCGACTGGAAGGAGGCCTGGGTGCCGACACTGTGCATCAGCACCGTCGGTAACGAGGACGGTGACGCCGTGCGGGTCCACGCCACGGCATTGCTCGACGAGATGGAGCGGGCGCCGGGCAGAACGTCGTACGGCGTCGTTGCGCTGGCTGCTGAACCTCTCGACCCGCGGGCGATCACGCTCAGGCTTACTCCGGACGGGGATCTCGTCACCCCTTGGGGTGTCGTCCGCCCAAACCGACTCACCGGCGACGAGGCGGCGGTGCTGGGCCAGCTGTTCGACGATGCGGAGGTCGAGGGTGATGTCGACATCCCGACTGCCGTGGACGGCGACGGCGCGCCGACGAACACTGACCAAGCGGGTGCCCTCGCAAACGACCTGACTGAACCGAGATGCGGGACGGGCGATCCGGACTCTATCCTTCCCCGCCCGGACCGGACGTACGTCGAAGCGGGGGCGACGACGGCCGAAGACCTCGCGGTCCTGGCGCCAGCCGTGCTCAAGACCGAGGAGGCTGCAGCTCTGGCCGCCGATCCCACATTGGACCAGGACCTCATCGACTGGGCCGACCCGGACACCCAGCGACCCAGGCTCCGAGTCCTCGGGCCGGTCGAGCTACGCGCCGTGGGTGAGCAGACCAAGGACGTCGAGCGTCGGCCGGCGTACTACGCGGAGCTCGCCGCGTACCTGGCCTGCCACCCCGAGGGCCAGACTCCGAACCGGGTTGCGGCGGACTTCGGCATCCAGAACAACTCGCTGCACACGCGGCTCGGCGAGCTCCGGAAGTGGCTGGGGAAGAAGCCCGGCACCGATGAGTGGTACCTGCCCGCGGCCCAGCGGGTTCGCGGCCAGCAGCTCTACCGCCTCTCCGAAGTGCTCGTCGACGCGGACCTCTTCCGTCGTCTGCGCGCCCGGGGCGAGGCGCTCGGCCCGAGGAGGATCGATGACTTCCGCACGGCGCTCGAACTCGTGACGGGCCAGCCGTACGACCAGCAGCGCTCCAAGGGATATGGGTGGCTGGCCGACAATCCCGTCCATCACTATGCGACGGCCGCGATCGTCGACGTCGCTCACGTCTTCGCCACGCACTCCCTGGTCGAGGGGCGCCCGCGCGATGCCCTGTGGGCGGCCGAGCAGGCAATCGCTGCCGCGCCGTCCGAGGACAAGCCTCGATTGGACTTCGCCCGTGCAATGAAGGCCCTGGGCCGAGAGGATGAAGCCGAGGCGTACCTCGACAAGCAGATGTTCAATCGCACCGACGACGACCGGCCGCCGCTTGACCCGTCCGACCGGACGAAAGAGGTCTTCCACCGGATGGATCGACGCGGCAGGGCATGACCGACCCCCGTGGGCGCCCCGCGCCCTACCGAGGCGATCGGTTGAGCCTGGCTGCGCAGCTACAGGAGCTGCTCCGACGGCTCAGAGCCTCAACGCTCGTACCCGAGCGCCGCGACGGCTGGCTTGTCGTGCGCGCCCCGAGCCGCGCTTGCGGCGATAGGACGCATCCGTCGATTGCACGAACTGCGAACTGCAGATTCGTGCGCGCGGACGCTCACGCAACGCGGCAGGTCCGCATGGCGGCGTGTGGATCGGCACCGGCGAGGGGTCGCGTGGACTGTCGGCGGAAGAAATTACGCTCCTGCTGTGTCCAGCAACGAAGCTAGCAGCTACTCAACTGGTGGCGGGGGAGTGACCCTCGAGCACCAGTATGTGGCGACCTTGTTCGCGGCGCTGCTTGTCGGCGATCCGACGGTCGAGCTCGGTGACCGGGTTGCCTTGAGGACGGTCCGGTTGCAGGCGAGTGATGTGAGTGCGGTCGATGACGTCGTTCTGGAGGGGGTCGACCCTTCCGGTGTGACCCATCGCGCGTCGATCGGTGTACGTCGCGACCCCAAGCTGACCTCGAAGGACGCGAAATCCGTCCCTTTGGTCCGGACCTTCCTGGAGGTTGTGACCGAGCAATGGGCCGAAGTGTCGACGGGGCGTTGGTCGCTTACGTTGGCTGTTGCGAAGGCGCGTGGGGTGTTTGAGCAGGTGGGCGAGCTTGCCGCGCTGGCTCGTTCGGTGCCCGACGCGGCGGCGTTTGCCGAGGCTGTCGCCCGGCCGGCAGCGTTGAACGCTCCTGCTCGAGGCCGCCTGAAGCATCTGCGTGATCTGGTGACGAAGGCGTTGGACGGACAGGCGGCTCTGACTGCGGTGGGAGTCGATGAGCTGACCTGGCGTTGGTTGTCGGCGCTCAAGGTGCGAGTCCTGCGCTTGGAGGGCGCGGGCACCCCTGACCGGACCGCGGCTGTCGCGACGCTTCAGCGTTCGGTGGCTGATGGCACTGCTTCGGCGGCAGATGGCGTCTTCTCCGGTCTTTGCGAGCTCGCCGGCGCGTACGCGACCCGGGGTGGCCGGGTCACCGGGGCGATGTTGCGTCGGGACCTGAGCGCTCATGCGCTGAAGCGGCTCGGCACGCAGGAGCCTGCGTGGCAGGTGTTCGACCGTTTGGGTGAGCGGCTCCGGGACCAGACACGATCGACCATCACGACCACTGGCACACCGTTTGAGCTCGAGCGTGACGATGCAGCGGACTCGTTGCGCGCGGCCGTCGAGGCTGCCGGGAGGACCGGCGGCGCGTTGGTCATCACGGGGGAGCCCGACGTCGGGAAGTCCGCGCTGACGGTTCGGGTCGTCGACGAGCTGCGCTCCGCGGACGCCGTGGTCCTCGCTTTGAGTCTGGGTGACCTGCCGGGAACCGCGTTGGACCTGGAGCATGCCTTCGGCGGAGTGTCGCTGTCCGAGCTCTTTGGGGGAGCGGCGACCGGAGTCGTGCGACTGCTGGTTGTCGATGGCTGCGAGGCGATACTGGAAGGCAAGGAAGCGGTGTTCGTGGCGCTGGCTACGGCCGCGTTCCGGGCGGGATTCGCTGTCGCAGCCGTGACTCGGGTGGACGGTTCGCGGTACGTGCGCGACGTGGTCAGGCGTGCCCAGGGGTCTTCGTCCGTCAGTGGGTCGGTCCCGGGTCTCGATGATCAGTCGGGACGACAACGCAGTGACGTGGTTGAGCACGTGGTCGACGAGCTGTCCACGCCGGAGCGTGCACAACTGGTGGAAGCCGTCGAAGGTCTTGCCCGCCTGCAGGCAGACCCGCACGCAGCCTGGCTGCTCGGTCGACCAGGCCTGGTCGATGCGCTCATGCGGTCCGGAGCTTCGCTGGAACCCGGTCAACTCCTGTGTGAGGCTGACGTGTACTCGGCTGTGTGGAATGGCCTGATCCGACGTCATGACACTCAGCCGCCAGGTACGGCCAGTCCCGATGACCGTTCCTCCACGGTCGTCGCCCTCGCCGGCCGTCGGCTCGGTGGTACTGGCAGCGCGAAAGGCCAGGCGCTTCGTGAGCTCCGGTCGGATGGCGTACTTCGTGCCGAGTCGAACCCTGCGTTCGCTGTGGGCCCTGAGTTCGCCACGGACCTGTACCGGGACTTCGGTCTGTGCAGGCTGTTCTTGGAGTCCGGCTGGCAGCCGTTGAAGGACGCTGAGTTGCCGCGGTGGCCCATCAGAGCAGCTCGGTTGTCCTGCCAGGCTCGTCTCTCGGTCGCTGAGCCAGGCGGTCTTGTCGGCGTGTGGCGCGAGCTGATGTCGGAGTTCGGCGAGCTCGCTGCGATCGACGGTGCCCGGTGGCTGGAGGTGCCCTACGAGGCGCTCCTAACTCTTGGTAATGCCCGAGTCGCGATCGGCGTACTGTGGGATGCACTCGATGCCGACGACGGACTCGCCACGCTCCTGCGACTAGCTGACGCCCGGTATGCGAAGGGCTCGATCGGGGACCCGTACGCTTTGGCGCCCGTCGTCGAGGTCGCGTTCTGTGACCGGCGCATGCTGGGCAGGCGCCGGCGGGGTTCGGCAAGCACTCCCCAGGAGCAGGTCGCTGCGCTTGTGCTCGCCTGGCTGCGCGGCGTCGCAACAGAGGGACGCGGACCCGACCCCCTGCGCCAGCGCGTGCGCAACACCATCCTTGAGCAGGATCGCCCCCTCTACGACGACTTCGCGGTCGAAGCTCTCGCGACTCTTGGCACAGATCTGGATGAACGAGCAGAACAGTGGCTGCGCAAGGTTGCGGACGACCGGCCGTCGTCGCTTTATCCGGTGACGGAGGCGCCGATCACCGTGGTCAGCATGGCGCAGAACAACCCAGACCTGCTTCTGGAGCTGAGCGAGGCGTACTACATCGAGCACCGCGAAGAGGACCGATTCGGTTGGCGGGGCAGTCCGTTAGAGGACGGCATCCGCGACCATCGTCATGGACTCGAGTTCGGGTTCGGGCCGCCGCACGCCGCTTGGTACTACGGGCCATTCTTCCGGCTGCTGAACGTCTCACCGTTGAAGTCGATCGCGTTCATCAACCGCATGCTGAACCACGCGGCCATCTACCGGGTCACCGACAATCCGCCACGTGACCTTGGCGAGGATGGCTTCGACAGCTGGGATGACTACGAGGGCATGACCCTCAAGCTCACCGAAGCGGCCGGTCGGCGTCACTACGTCGGTGACTCACACGTGTGGAGCTGGTACCGCGGCACCACCGTCGGCCCCTACGCCTGCATGAGCGCCCTACTCGCGCTCGAGAGGTTCATCGACCACCTGCACGAGAAGCTCGACATGTCGGCTCAGACGATCTGCGATCTCCTCCTGAAGAACTGCCACAACTTGGCCGTGCCAGGTCTGCTGGCGGGATTCCTCATCCGTCACCTCGACGGTGCCGGGTCGCTGCTCGACCCGTACCTCGCCGAGGTCGAGGTGTGGCACCTGGAGACCGCCCGGGCCACTGGCGAGTACGGGTTCCGGGTCCGCGACCGCGACGCTGACGCGTTGACTGGCCATGAGCGTCGACGGTTCACGCCCCACGAGGTCGTCGGGTACCTCGTCGTGAACGCACGCTTTCGGGGCGACGAGAAGCGGCTTGAGGAACTCGAGCAGGTAGGCGAACGCCTCGTCGACTCCGCGCGAGCGGCTGTCGCCAACTACACCGAAGCGAACGGCAAGGACGGGAGCGACGCGAGCGAGACCGGCGGCGACGGGGCCGAGGGAGAAGGCGCCGGAGACCCCAGCGAGGATATGCCGGACGAGGTCGCCGAGTTCCTCGCGGTCGCACAAAGCTGGGCCGCGGAGTTCCGCATTGACAGCTACGAGGTGACCCAGACCGACAACGAGGTCGTGATCCAGTTCGAGCGCCCTGTCGAGATCGCTGAGGCGCTTGCCCCATCGACGAGCCGACTCGAAACCACGCAGACTCTCTACGGGCTATCCAACAGGTACGCCCAGAAGAACGAAAC
>JBQCEF010000137.1:0-4180 GCA_051960495.1 Nocardioides sp.
CGACACCGACACAGAAACCGATCCCGACGCCGACCCCGGCGCCGACGCCGACACCGATCCCGACAGCGACACGGACGCCGATCCCAACGCGCAACCCGCCCCCGCGCCCGAGCGGGAGACCGGCCAGCCCGCTGTGCCGTCGTACCTCGGCTGCCCCGAGGACCTGCGCGCCGCCCTCGCCGCGCTGGACAAGCTCGGCGGACCCGGCCTGGCCCGGCTGCTCCCGCACGCGGTCCTCTACGTCCACGTCGACCGCCACGCCCTCGACACCGGCGAAGGCTCCGCCCACATCGAGGGCATCGGCCCCGTCACCCTGCAGCAGGCTTGCGCCCTGCTCGGCCACCGCCGCGTGCGCCTCACCGAGGTCATCGACCTCGCCGCCGGCCAGGACCCCGTCGACGGCTACACCTACCCCGCCCGGATGCGCGAACAGATCCACCTGACCAACCCCCGCGACGTGTTCCCCTTCGCCACCCGCACCAGCCGAGGTACCGACACCGACCACCCCATCCCCTACCGGTCCCCCGACGACGGCGGACCACCCGGGCAGACCGGGCTGCACAACGCCGCCCCACTGACCCGCTTCCACCACCGCCTCAAAACCTTCGGCGGCTGGAAGATCACCCAACTCGGACCCGCCAGCTATCTCTGGCGCTCACCGCACGGCTACGCCTGGCTCAACGACCCCAACGGCACCCACCAGATACCCCACGCCGCCCTCCCCTTCATCCGACCAACCCACGAGCAGCACAAGCCCCACGCCGCCTGACCGCGCCGTGCTCGGGCGCGGCCTCAGGGCTCGGACCGGGGCTCGGGCTCGTCAGCGCTCCGGGCCGGCGGCGGCGCAACGGACTCACAGGCCGGTGCGCGCCTCGAGCTCCTCGTTGGAGAGATTGCGCGAGACCGCCAGGCTGGTCACGGTGGTCACCAGCAGCGTCGCCAGGATGACCCCCAGGGACACCAGGATCGGGATGTCGGGGGCCCAGCTGATGTGCTCTCCCCCGTTGATGAACGGCAGCTCGTTCTCGTGCATGGCGTGCAGCACGAGCTTGATGCCGATGAACCCGAGCAGGAACGCGAGCCCGTAGGAGAGGTAGATCAGCCGACGCAGCAGACCGCCGATCAGGAAGTACAGCTGGCGCAGGCCCATCAGCGCGAAGATGTTCGCGGTGAGGACGAGGTAGGGCTCGTCGGTGAGGCCGTAGATAGCCGGGATGGAGTCCAGCGCGAACAGCAGGTCCGTCGTACCGAGGGCCAGCATCACGATGAACATCGGGGTGATCAGCCGCTTGCCGTTCTGACGGATCCACATCTTGGCGCCGTGGTACTCCTTGGTCGCCGGCAGCGCCTTCTCCACCCACTTGATCAGCCGGTTCTCCTCGTACTCGTCGTCCTCGGTCGAACCGCCGCTCGCGAGCTTGATCGCGGTGTAGACGAGGAAGATCCCGAAGAGGTAGAAGATCCAGCTGAACTCCTTGATCGCCGCCGCGCCGACGCCGATGAAGATCCCGCGCATCACCAGGGCGAGCACGATGCCGACGAGGAGGGCCGTCTGCTGGTACTCCCGGGGTACGGCGAACTTGGCCATGATGATGATGAAGATGAACAGGTTGTCCACCGAGAGCGAGTACTCGGTCAGCCACCCGGCGAAGAACTCGGTGCCGTACTGGTGCCCGGCGAGCACCCACACCGCGATCCCGAACACGATCGCGAGCCCGATGTAGAAACTGAGCGCGACCGACAGCTCCTTGCCGGAGGGTTCGTGCGGGCGCCGGCCGATGATGACGATATCGAACAGCAAGATGGCACTGGTGACGATGATCGTCGTCCACCAGACCCAGGTGGGTACGTCCACGAAACGACTCCTCCGGACAGCTCTTCTGCAGCACGGGCACGCAGAGCGCACCCGTCACTCGGGCAAGTAACTGGTTCCGGAGGTCTCTTCCGCCCGGCCAGAAGGCCGGGCCAGCGGCGCCGGGGCCGCCCCACGTCGGGGACGGTGGCCGTGATGACGACACCGCTGCGAAGGAATACTCCCCTCCACTGCCCGCCATTGTCTCAGACCGACGGGCCTCGGAGCGAATTGTCCACCGCCGCCTACCCTGGGACCGGTGAGCTCCCGTCCGCGACCCCAAGCCGCGGTGTCATGGGCCGTCGTCCTCGCGGTGGGCGGAGCCGCCAGCACTGGCTTCAGCCTGCTGGGTCTGCCCTCGCCGGTGTTGTTCGGCGCACTCCTCGGCGGGCTCGTCCACGCGCTCGCCGCCGAGCACCCCGTGGACATGGCGCCGTGGCTGTTCCGGCTCGGGCAGTCACTGGTCGGGGCGACGATCGGTGCCCTGGTGGACCTGCCCACCCTCTCCCGGCTCGGCGACGACTGGCCCTCGGTGGTCCTGGTGACCCTGGGGACGCTCGCGATCAGCTTGCTCGCCGGTCGCATGCTCGCGCTGCGCCGAGACGTCTCGGTCACCACCGGAGTGTTCGCGATGGTCGCCGGCGGCGCCTCCGGCATCGTCGCGCTGTCGCGGGAGCTCGGCGCGGACGACCGCGTGGTCACCGTGGTTCAGTACCTGCGCGTGCTGCTGGTCCTGCTCGCGATGCCCGTGGTGACCGCGCTGCTGTTCCACCCGGCCACCGGCGTCGGCACGCTCGCCCACCCGACCACCCGGTGGGGCCCCGACCTTGTGTTCGTGGCCGTGGCGGTCGGCGCCGGGATGCTGCTCACCAGTGTCGTGCGCGCCCCGGCGATGGCGCTGCTCGGCCCCATGCTCATCGCGGTCGCGTTTTCCGCCAGCGGCGTGCTCGGCGAGGTGAGCGTGCCAGCCGTGGTGGAGAGCCTCGGCTTCGCGCTGATCGGCGTGCGGGTCGGGCTGAGGTTCACCCGGGCGAGCCTGATCGCCATCGCCAAGCTGCTCCCGCTCGCGCTGACGCTGATGGCGCTGCTCATCGCGGGCTGCGCCGGGCTCGGTGTCCTGCTCTCGGCCGTCACCGGGGTCGACCGGCTGACCGCCTACCTCGCGACCACGCCGGGCGGGCTCTTCGCCGTGCTGGCCACTGCCGCCGACAGCGGCTCCGACGTGACCTACGTGCTGGCCATCCAGGTGATCCGCCTCTTCGGGATGCTGCTGGTGGCGCCGCTGCTGGCCCGGCTGCTGGGACGGGCCCGTCCGCAGG
Source organism: Nocardioides sp. (assembly GCA_051960495.1). GTDB lineage: Bacteria > Actinomycetota > Actinomycetes > Propionibacteriales > Nocardioidaceae > Nocardioides_B. The sequence continues at coordinate 3,172 of JBQCEF010000137.1, forward strand.
CCCACCCCTCGACGGAGGACTGAGGCACCACGAGCACGTGGCGGTTGCTGAACTCCAGCCGCTGGCATCGGACCGGGCAGGCCGATCGACCCCGAAACCCGGGGGGGTCGAGCGCCGGAGTTGCCTAGACTGCACCGCATGAACGGCCCCTCACGCGTTCCCTGGGCGGAGTTCAGCCACGACCCGCGTCGGCCTGACGCGGCAGCACTGCGCGCCTCCGATCGTGATCGGGAGGTCGTGCTGCGCGTGCTCGGCGACGGGTTCGCGGACGGCCGGCTGGACCGGGACGAATACGACGAGCGCGCCGCGGCCGCGACGGGCGCCCGGAAGCTCGGCGACCTGCCGTCGCTGCTCGCCGACCTGGTCCCCGCGGGAGGCCCGGCACGCTCCAGCGACCTGACCGCGATGGGCCCCCAGGACCTGCGTGCGCGGGCGGAACGCAACCATGCGGCTCAGTTGCGGCGGGCGGTCCTGAGCATGCTGGTCCCGTCGCTGATCTGCGCGGTCATCTGGTTGCTCAGCGGCTTCGGCCCTGACGGTTGGGACCTGCCGTTCCCGTGGCCGCTGCTCGTCCTCGTCGGCACCGGCATCCAAACGCTGCGGGTGCTGGTACAGCGGCAGGAGATCGTCGACGATGAGCAGGCCCGGTTGGAGAAGAAGCAGCGCGAGGCGCTCGAGGCGCGCCGCACGGAGCCGGAGTGACCGGACGGGGTCGGCGCCCTGCTCAGCCTTCCCAACCCTCCGGGCGATGCTTGCGCGGCAGCTTGGCGACGACCATCTCGTACGACGCATCGACTGCCTCGCGGATCTCGTCGTCGGGGATCGCTCCCGCGAGACGCAGGGTGTTCCAGCCGGACCTGCCGATGTAGGCCATGACCGTGGCATCGTCGGGGTAGCGGACGAGCCACTCGTCCGCGACGTCGCGGTCCGGTCCGCACTTCACCCCGACGCTGTCCGTGCCGAGGAAGGCGAAGATCTTGCCTTTCTCGGACACCTTGGCGACCCGGTC
>JBQCEF010000138.1:0-3333 GCA_051960495.1 Nocardioides sp.
CGAGCTGCCGGACGGGCGGGTGCTGCTCGACGACGTCTCGTTCCGGGTCGGCGAGGGCGCCAAGGTCGCGCTGGTCGGGGCCAACGGCGCCGGGAAGACCACCCTGCTGCGCATCATCACCGGCGACCTGACCCCGCACGCCGGGGCGGTCACCCGCAGCGGCGGGCTGGGCGTCATGCGGCAGATGGTCACCCACGGCAACGAGGGCAAGACCGTCGCCGACCTGCTGCTCTCGGTGTCTCCGGCGCGGATCCGCGACGCCGCCGCCGCGGTGGAGGCGTGCGAGCTCGCACTGATGGAGACCGACGACGAGAAGACCCAGATGCGCTACGCCACCGCGCTCGCGGAGTGGGCGGACGCCGGCGGCTACGACGTCGAGGTGGTCTGGGACGTGTGCACGTCCGCGGCGCTGGGACTGCCCTACGACCGGGCGAAGTACCGCGAGCTGACCACGCTGTCCGGCGGCGAGCAGAAGCGGCTGGTGCTCGAGTTCCTGCTCCGCGGGCCGGACGAGGTGCTGCTGCTCGACGAGCCGGACAACTTCCTCGACGTGCCGGGCAAGACCTGGCTCGAGGAGCGGATCAACGAGTCGCCCAAGACCATCCTCTACATCAGTCACGACCGCGAGCTGCTCAACAACACCGCGACCCGGGTCGTCACCGTCGAGCTCGGCGCGGCCGGCAACACGGTGTGGACGCACCCGGGCGGCTTCGCGTCCTACCACGAGGCCCGGCGCGATCGGTTCGAGCGCTTCGAGGAGCTGCGCAGGCGCTGGGACGAGGAGCACGCGAAGCTCAAGGCGCTCGTGCTGCGCTACAAGATCAAGGCGGAGTACAACGACGGCCTCGCCTCGCAGTACAAGGCCGCCCAGACCCGGCTCCGCAAGTTCGAGGAGGCGGGTCCGCCGACGGCGCAGCCGCGCGAGCAGCAGGTCAAGATGCGGCTCAAGGGCGGCCGGACCGGCAAGCGCGCGGTGATCTGCGAGGACCTCGAGCTGACCGGGCTGATGAAGCCGTTCGACCTCGAGGTCTGGTACGGCGAGCGGGTGGCCGTGCTCGGCTCGAACGGCTCGGGCAAGTCGCACTTCCTGAGGTTGCTCGCCGCCGGCGGGTCGGACCCGGACGTCGAGCACCGGCCGGTCGGCGAGGTCCCGGTGAAGCCGGTCCTGCACACCGGCAAGGCCCGCCTCGGCGCGCGCGTCCGTCCGGGGTGGTTCGTGCAGACCCATGAGCACCCCGAGCTGGTCGGCCGCACGCTGCTGGAGATCCTGCACCGGGGCGACGAGCACCGCGACGGCATGCCGCGAGAGCCAGCCGCCCGTGCGCTCGACCGCTACGAGCTGGCCCACGCTGCGGAGCAGAAGTTCGAGTCGCTCTCCGGCGGCCAGCAGGCGCGGTTCCAGATCCTGCTGCTCGAGCTCAGCGGCGCCACGCTGTTGCTGCTCGACGAGCCGACCGACAACCTGGACGTGGAGTCCGCCGAGGCGCTGGAGGACGGGCTGGAGGCCTTCGACGGCACGGTCCTGGCCGTCACCCACGACCGCTGGTTCGCGCGCGGCTTCGACCGGTTCCTGGTCTATGGCGCCGACGGATCGGTCTACGAGTCCGACGGTCCAGTGTGGGACGAGGGGCGGGTTCAGCGGGCCCGCTGATATCCGCACATGGCGATGAGCGTGCACATCAAAGATGCCTCGTTGTGAACAGGTTGGTTCCGTAGGTCGCTTTCTCACGGTCCGCCTCAGTGAACCCGACCTTTGCCAGCACCCGACGAGAGGCGATGTTCCAGTCCCATACCGAGGCCCATAACCGCAGATACCCAAGCGATCTTGCCCAGTCCAGCACCGCCCATGACGCCTCGGTCGCGTAACCCTGCCCCCAGAACCGACGCAGGAACTCATAGGCCAGTTCCGGTTCCTGCGGACCTCGTCCGCTGTCGATCAAGCCACAGTAGCCGATGACGGCACCTTCGCTCTTCCGCTCGGCTGCGAGCAACCTGGCTTCGGATGGCCGGTCGGCGCGGATCGCGTCCTCGAGTTCTGCGACCGTGGGGTGTCCGTCTGCGTCGATACGGCGGTGTGGTGGCACTCGGGGATCTCGTTCGGCCCACATCTCACGCTGGATGACGGCGTCTGCCACCCGCCACGGCCTGAGCAGCAGGCGGTCGGTTTCGAGCACCAGCTCACGGTCTCGAGCCGCTCCATCTGCCATGACACCGACCCTCTCACGCAAACGCACGCTCCAGCCGCGAGCCGCGCGCTTGTGCCGATGGCAGGGCGGGAGATGTGCGTCGCGTTGAGGCCGAAGCGATGCTCGGTGTGACACCGTGAGCGGCATGGATCAGAGTCGTCTAGCGCGAGCCACGTCCTTCGGTGCGTGGGCCGATGAGTATCACGACAGCAGACCCTCGTACCCAGACGCCGCCGTGATGTGGCTTGTCGGCGATGCACAACGCGTCATCGAGGTCGGTGCCGGAACCGGGAAACTGACCGATCGACTCGTCGATCTTGATGATGTCGGGCTTACCGTCACCGAAATCGACGGGAGGATGCTCCGCCTGATCGGTTTGCGTCACCCGACTATTCCTTTGCACGAGGCGGGAGCGACGAACCTGCCCATCGCCGACGGCACCGTCGATGCCGTGCTGGTTGCAGACGCCTGGCACTGGTTCCCGAAGGAAGAGGCGGCGGTTGAGGTGAGCCGTGTCCTTCGCCCTGGTGGCTGGTTGGGGTGCGTCTGGAACGACATGGCCCCCACCGCGCCGGACTGGCAATGGGGCGCCATGCAGTTGAGCGCGGACATCGCTGCACGAGTACGCGGCATGGCTCCAATCGATCGTCTTGGATTGACAACCGGTGATGCAGAGGAGGCAACCTTCCGCTGGAGTTGGCAGCTGACGCCTAGCCAGTTCGGTGACTATGTAGCGACTCTGTCGCACGTCAGGACCCTGCCCGACGCTGAGTGTCAGGGAGTGCTTGCCGCAGCCGTGCAGCTCGCTTCTGACGCGTGCAACGCCGAAGGCACATTTACCGTGGCTGTCGGGTTCGACGCTGTGTGCATTCGCTGGCGCGCCTGAAGCCCGTTCGCCAGGTGGCACATCCCGTGCCCGCACATGCCGCGAAGAGGTAAGCGCGCAGCTGCCCGTCGGCGCCAGTGTGACTAGGGCGTCGGGCCTTGGGGCCGTTTGACAGGTCTGGTGAGCTTTCGTCTGATCATCATCGCGGCCACTGCCAGCGCCGCTCCGATGATGGTCAGGCGCGCGGCACGCTCCAACGGGGAGAGCCACTCGAAACCGTCAAGATAGATGGCCGACTCCCCAACGAATCCCAACGGGGCA
>JBQCEF010000139.1:0-3298 GCA_051960495.1 Nocardioides sp.
TTCACGAGCCGTGGCTCTAATCCCTCTCTTGACCCGTTTGAGCCGGGTGGTTTTTGGTTTTGAGCGGCGCTTTTTTTTGTTTTGAGCCGCGCTTAAGACGCGCGGCAAAACACCTCACCGGGCGCGGCTCAACGGAGATCCGCGCCGCCGCGCCCCTCACCGGCGACGAACCGCGCCACGCCGGCGGCCGCCTCCTCCAGCGACACCAGGCCGTGCCGCAGCTCGTTCGCCATCGCCTCGTCGAGCGGCAGCCCGTGCTGCTCGAGCATGGAGAGCCGGTCCTGGCGCAGGCAGGTCTGCGGGAAGCCGGCGATCCGTGCGGCGAGCTCCTCGGCGGCGGCCCGGGCCGTCCCGGGGGGCACCACCCGGTCGACCAGGCCCATCGCCAAGGCCTCGTCGGCGGCGACGGGGCGGCCGCTGAGGATCAGGTCCATCGCACGGCCCTCGCCAACGATCCGGGGGAGCCGGACCGTGCCGCCGTCGATCAGCGGCACGCCCCAGCGCCGGCAGAACACACCCAGGACGGCGTCCTCCTCGGCGACCCGCAGGTCGCACCACAGCGCCAGCTCGAGCCCGCCGGCGACGGCGTGACCCGAGATCGCGGCGACGACCGGCTTCGACAGCCGCATCCGCGTCGGGCCCATGGGACCGTCGCCGTCGGGCGCCACCCGGTTGTGCCGGTCGGTGCCGAGCGCGGTGAGGTCCGCGCCGGCGCAGAACGTCCCGCCCTCGCCGTGCAGCACCGCCACGGCCGCCTCGTCGTCGGCGTCGAAGGCACGGAACGCGGCCGCGAGCGCCGCGGCGGTCGGACCGTCCACGGCGTTGCGTCTCTCCGGCCGCGACAGCAGTACGGTGGTGACCGGGCCGGAGCGTTCGACGCGTACGGCGCCCTCGTCGCTCACGGTGATCAGGCCTGCGCGGCCGCGTCGGCCTCGGCGGCGTCCTTGAGCCGGCGCAGCGTGCCCTCGATGCCGGCGCGGTTGCGGGCCGGGAAGCCGAGCAGCTCGATGAACGCCTTGGCCGGGCCGCGGTAGCGCGAGTAGTCGAACGTCTCCACGACCTCGGTGCCGCCGTCGTCGGTCGGGGTCAGCTCGTAGCGCCAGCGGTGGCCGCCGAAGTGGCGCCAGGCGATCCGCCGGTCCGGCTCGAGCTCCACGACGTGGTTGGTGATCTTGTAGGGCAGCCCGAACAGCTTCATCGACACGTGGAAAGTGTCGCCCTTGGCGAGCCGGTCCGGCCCCTCAACGACGGCGCGCACCGAGCCGGACCCGTCGATGCGCGGGTGCTGGTGGGGATCGGCGACGATCGCGAACACGACCGAGGGCGGCGCGGCGATCGTCGTACGGGCGGACACGGTCTGCGGCTTCTCGTCGGTCACGCCGCCGACGCTAGCCGACCCCGACTTCCCTCGGGTATCGGTCACTCCCCTCGGAATGCATTCATGGGGAAGTGACAGAACGCCGACATCCCCTGGTAAACATCAGGCCGGGGGCGGCGGCGGAGCGTTCGCCGGCGGCTCGCCGTGCCGGGCCGCGTAGTTCGCGACGTAGCCGGCCACCGCCGTCGGCAGCGTCATGTAGATGCGGTCCGCCCCGAGCCGGTCGGTGAACCCGGCGGCGTCGAGGTCGTCGTGCAGCTCCTGCTTGACGCGCGCGAGCGCGACGACGATCCCGCGGCCGGCGAGCTCGCGACGCAGGTCCTCCAACGCGTCGAGCGCGGTCAGGTTGACCTCGACGTTGGCCTCCATGTTGAGCAGGAACCACTCGACCGGCCACGGTGCCTCGTCGACCGACGCCAGCGCGCGGCGACGGAAGTCCTCGGCGTTGGCGAAGAACAGCGGCGAGTCGTAGCGGTAGACGACGAGCCCCTGGACCGTCACCGCGCCGGGGTAGTCGTCGACGTCGTGCATGCCGGCCACCCCGGGGGCGTAGCCGAGGATGCCGTCGTGAGGTCGCGCGACGCGCGCGAGCACCTGCAGGATCGACAGCCCGACCGCGACCCCGATCCCGGGCAGCACCCCGAGCAGCAGCACGCCGAGGACCGTCGCCGCGGTCACGAGGGCCTCGCTGCGCCGGAACCGCAGGATCCGCCTCATCTCGGCGACGTCGACGAGCCGCCAGGCCGCGTAGGCGACCACACCGGCGAGCGCGGCGACGGGGAACGACGCGAGCACGGGACCGAGCGCGACCATCGACACGACGACGCCGGCCAGGGTGATCAGCGAGTAGACCTGGGTCCGCGCGCCCATCGCGTCCCCGATCGCGGTCCGGCTCGCGCTGCTGCTCACCGGGAAGCCGTGGGTGAGCCCCGCCGCGAGGTTGGCCACCCCGAGCGCGAGGAACTCCTGGTCGGCGTCGACCCGCTCGTGCCGCGGGGCCGCGAACGCCCGGGCGGTGAGCACGTTGTCGGAGTAGCCGACGATGGCGACCCCGATCGCCGGTACGACGAGCTCGAGCACCACGTCGAGGTCGACGTCCGGCAGGCCCGGCACCGGCATCCCCCTCGGGATCGAACCCACCGTCGCCACGCCGTGCTCGGCCAGGCCGAACGCCCAGACCACGAGCGACGCGAGCAGCATCGCGAGCAGCGGGTTGGGCCATCGTGGGCGTAGCCGCTGCGCGACGAGCAGCGCGGCGGTGACGGTGACCGCCATCGTCAGGGTCGGCAGGTGCACCTGCTCGAGGTGGCCGAGGACGAAGACCGACTCCGCGAGTGGGGTGTCCCCCTCGACCCGCATCCTGGTGAGCTTGCCGAGCTGGCTGACCACCATGAGCGCGGCGATACCGGCCATGTAGCCGACGAGCACCGGCCGCGACAGCAGGTCCGCCAGGAAGCCGAGGCGGGCCACGCGGCCGAGCAGGCAGACCGCCCCCACCACAAGGGCGAGCGCGGCCGCGGCCGCGGCGTACCGCTCGGGGTTGCCGGCGGTCATCGCCCCGATGGCGGAGGCGGTCATCAGCGCCGTGGTCGACTCGGGCCCGACCGAGAGCAGCCGTGACGTCCCGACGAACGCGTAGATGAGCAGGGGCGCGAGGCAGGTCCACAGTCCGGTCGCCGGGGGCAGGCCCGCGACTGCGCTGTAGGCCATCACCTGGGGGACGAGGTAGGCCGTGACGGTCATCCCGCCCAGCACGTCACCCCGCAGCCACCGGCGGTCGTAGCCACGCAGGACCGCCAGCCCGGGCAGCAGCCCGTCGACGAGACGGCGCCGCGCGGAGACCATGCCACCAGTCAACTGCCCGGCAGGGCTCCGGGGCGAGGAAAGCCCGCGAAACCTGGAGTCAAAAAGAGCGGCGCC